>JACQXP010000229.1 GCA_016208645.1 Candidatus Methylomirabilota bacterium
CCGGGCGTGAGCCCGGGGGTGAAAGCCTCCAGCCGGAGGCTGGGCCGGCTCGGCCGGCCGGTTCTTTGATATGATGGCTGCATGGAGATCCGGCTGAGCGCCCATGGAGCGTATCATCGCCAGTACTACCTCGTCTGGATTCCGAAGTACCGGAGGCGGGTCCTCAAGGGGGCCCTCAAAGACTTTCTGACGAAGAAGCTGGGCGACATTCGGGAGTACCATCCCGCGGTCGAGGTCGAGCAGGTCAGCATCCAATCGGACCACGTCCACCTGGTGGCGGTGATCCCGCCGAAGTACGCGGTGTCGGCGGTCGTGGGCAAGATCAAGGCGAATACGAGTCGCGAGATCCGCCAGCGGTTTCCAGAGATCAAAAAGGTGTACTGGCGGAACGAGTTCTGGTCCGTCGGGTTCTTCTCGTCCACCGTCGGCATCGACGAAGCGGTCATCAAACGGTACGTCGAGTTCCAGGAGAAGGTGGACACTGGTCAACTCAAGCTCCAGTTGGACTTCGGGTTCTGATCCCCAGTGCCACGGGCGTAAGCCCGTGGGTATCTACTTCACCACGGCAGAAGATTTCTAATGGGGGACGTTGCGTCCCGACGCTCCTTGTGCTAGGCTGGCGCCTGCCATGCCCCGCCAGCCCCGTCTGGATGCGCCGGACGCCCTCCACCATGTCATGGTGCGGGGGCTGGAGCGCCGGGTCCTCTTCCGGGATGACCCGGATCGGGCGGATTTTGTCGCGCGCCTCGCGGCCCTGGCGGAGGGCGGGGCGTGGACCGTCTACGCCTGGGCCCTGCTGCCGAACCACGCGCACCTCTTGGTGCGGACGGGGACGCGCCCCCTGGCGCGGAGCATGCGGTCCTTGCTCACCGGGTACGCCGGGGCCTTCAATCGCCGCCACCAGCGGGTGGGCCACCTCTTCCAGAACCGGTACAAGTCCGTGGTGGTGGAGGCGGACGCGTACCTCTGGGAGCTCGTCCGGTATCTCCACCTCAATCCGCTGCGCGCGCAAGTCGTCCCGGACCTCCGCAAACTGGATCGGTATCCCTGGACCGGGCACAGCGCCCTCCTGGGGACGGTCCCCCGTCCCTGGCAGGCGACCCAGACGGTCCTCGGCCACTTCGGCCCCAGCCGCCGCCGGGCCTGGCACGCCTACCGGGCCTTCGTCGCCGAGGGCATCCCCCGGGGCCGCCGCCCCGACCTCCAAGGGGGCGGCCTCCTGCGCAGTCTCGGGGGCTGGGCGGTGGTCCAGCGCCTCCGGCGGGGCCGGGAGGCCTACACGGGCGATGAGCGGGTCCTGGGCTCCAGCGCGTTCGTCGAAGCGCTCCGGCGCACGGTGGAGGCGGCCGAGGCCCCCCGCCCCCCCCGGCGGGCGCTCGAGCCCCTGGCGGCGCGCGTCTGCCGCCACGTCGGCCTGCCCCGCGAGGCGTTGGGCGGGGGAGGCCGCCGGCTCGCCGTCCAGCAGGCCCGCGCCGGCCTCGCGTACCTGTGGGTCGAGGTCCTCGGGCACCCCGGCCGGCCCCTGGCCCCCGTCCTCGGCGTGCAGCCCGCGGCCATTCCCAAGGCTGCCCGGCGGGGCGCGAAGCAAGCGCCGTCCCCCAAACAAAACGGATGACCCGGCGTTTGCTGGGTTTTTCTTTCTCTCATCTCATCGGTCAGAAGCAGCCGCAGAGGGGCCGGGGGCCAGGGGCGGCGTTTTGACCTCCCCGTTCCCCGACCCCCGATCCCTGACGTTGATCGCTCGCTAGCGCGAGCTGACAAAACCTTGACTTGCACACGAGCGGGTGTTACGAATCCTGGGCAGACGGAGCGCGGGAGTGGCGAAATAGGCAGACGCACGAGACTTAAAATCTTGTGGGCCTCGGCCCGTGGGGGTTCGATTCCCCCCTCCCGCACCAACGGTTCTTTACGGGCGGGTTCGCATGCGTGTGGTCACGTTCGAGGGACCGCTCCCGCCCTCGGTTCTCCCCTCTGGTGTTTCGAGGCCGGTGTCTGAGGGAGCGCCATCCCGTCGGGGCGGACGGACCGGGGTCTGTGGGGGAGGTCGTCCGGGCGACTCAGGCCAGGCGGGACACCCTCTCGGGGCAGGCACGATCCTGGAGGCCAGTCCATGCCCGACTGGTTGGGGCAACGACACTTTCCCCGGTATCCGATCGTTGTCGCGGCGCTCTACACGCTGGAAGGTCCACCACCCGAAAGTGCCGGAGCAGGGTGGACTCGCAACCTGAGTGAAGGGGGAGCCTGTCTGGAGTTGACCGAGCGCCTCGCGCTCTCGACATCCCTCCGTGTGCGCCTCCGGACCGATCAGGGATGCATCGCGGGGCAGGCCCGGATCATCTGGGTGGGGGAGCCAGACCCGACGGGGGGGATCCTCCACGGCATCACTTTTACCCAGCTTGCCCCAGTTCAGCACCAGGCCCTGCGCGAATTGCTGGCTCGCAGGAGCAGCGTGTGGCGGGCGGTGGTCCGCGTTCCCCAGGAGATTCCCGTCACATGTCAAATCAAGGGTGAGGCACGATCGCCCCTCCAGGGGCGGACGGGCAACATCAGCCGGCGCGGACTCTCGCTCCATCTCCCCCTCGCCATCCTTCCTGGCTCCGCGCTGGAGGTCACCCTTCACTCCTCTCATGGACCGCTCACCGTCGAGGGGACGATCGTCCGGGTGGAACCTCTGGATGCCCAGATCCCCGGCGAGCCGATCCGTCACGGATTCCAGTTTACCGACATCAGTCACACGACCGGGATGACTCTCGGCCGCATCCTGGCCGAGGCGCTCTAGCGGTCCTGGTCGGTTTCCGTTCAGGACAGCCGACGAGGCCGTGTAGCTGCGGCGGTGCCATCGGCCTGCCACGGGAGGGCGCGGGGTGGAGCAGATCCTTCAGCGATTCGTTGGGGAGGTCCAGGGCCTGTACGATGAGGACCTGCTGGCCATCTTCCTCTACGGAAGTGCGGCCGCCGGGGACCACGTTCCCGGACGCTCGGACCTCAACGTGGGGGTCGTGCTGCGGAAACTGACTCCGGCGCTCCTCCGGAAGGCCGCCGCGGATCTCCGGGCCTGGCACCGGCAAGGACTCGCCACGCCCGTGTTCTTTGATCCGGAGATCCTGCACGACTCCCTGGACGCGTTTCCCATCGAGTTCCTGGACATGCAGGAGCGGCACCGGATGCTGTGCGGACGTGCTCGCGGACCTCTCCATCGCCCGCGGCAACCTGCGCCTGCAATGCGAGCAGGAACTGCGCGGCAAGTTGATGAAGCTCCGCCAGTCCTATGTCGAGTGCGCGCGCGCCCCGGACGAGCTGGAGCGCATCCTCATGACGGCGGTCAGCAGCATGCTGGTCCTGGCCCGGACGCTCCTCCGACTTGGCGGCGGCGACCCGAGTGGCGGGGCCGATGCCGTCTTTACACGGACCCACGTGCGATTCGGCGCTTCCACCGCCAGCCTGCGGAAGGCCTGGCAGATGAAGCGGGGAGAGATCCGCCTGGCGGGCTCCGGCCTCGAGACGCTGTACCAGGAGGTCCTGGAGGAGGTCCAGGGCCTCGCGCGGGTCGTGGATGGCCTGGCTCGGTAGCCTCGCGCTCTGCGCCTGGCTGGTTCTCTTGGCCGCACCGGGGCAGGCGACCGCGGCGACGCCCCAGGTCCCTTCCCCGGCCGGTCCGGTGGCCGACCTGGCGGGGATCCTGGATGCGGGCAGCCGGCAGCGGCTGCTCCAGATCATCCAGGCGGTCCGTGAGCGCACGACGGCGGAGATCGCCATCCTGACGGTCCCGTCCACCGCGCCGGAGACGATCGAGGAGTACTCGGTCGCCGTTTTCGACCGCTGGAAAATCGGCAAGCGTGGGCAGGACAACGGGCTGTTGTTCCTGGTGGCGGTCCGGGACCGGCGGCTCCGCATCACCACCGGGTACGGCCTGGAGGGGATCCTGCCCGACGGGAAAATCGGAGAGATCCGCGACCGGGAGATCGTTCCCCGCTTCCGCGCCGGGCGGTACGCCGAGGGAATCCTGCGTGGGACCGAGGCGCTGGCCAGTGTCATCCTGGGACAGGGTCAGGATGGCGCCCGCGGCAAGCAGCCGGCCGCGCCCCCCGGCCGCCATCGGAGCCGATTTCCGAGCCGGTCCACGGGAATCCTCCTGGGCATCTTCATTTTCCTGGTACTCTTCTCTGCCGGTCTCTCGTCGGTGGTTCGCCCCACCGTTGTCCCGGTCCGTGGCCGGCGGAGGCGAGGGGGAGTCTGGTGGTTCGGCAGCGGGCCTGGTGGCTGGTCAAGCGGCGGGATTGGCGGATGGTCCGGGGGCGGATTCAGTTCCGGGAGCTTCGGTGGGTTTGGCGGCGGGTCAACGGGCGGTGGCGGCGCGGGCGGGAGTTGGTAACGTCGCGGTGCTATGTGCAAGGTTCGAGGTCCGACGTCGAACGTTGAACCTTGAACCTCGAACAGCGTGGGGAAGGAGCCAGATGGCATGAAGCCTGTATGGATTATCCTCGGGGTGCTTGTCCTCATCGCGGTCGGCGTGGGTGGGACCGCCGTGTCGAAGTGGAACCAACTGGTCTCCATGGACACGGACATCAAGGCCAAGTGGGCCCAGGTGGAGAACCAGCTCCAGCGGCGGGCCGATCTCATCCCGAACCTGGTCGAGACGGTCAAGGGCTTCGCCGCGCAGGAGCGCACGATCCTGGAAGCCATCGCCAACGCCCGGGCGAAGATGGCCGGGGCGGGGAATGTGCAGGAACGGATCGCGGGCAGCAATGAGCTGTCCAGCGCCCTGGCCCGCCTGCTCGTCGTGGTGGAGAACTACCCCCGCCTGAAATCGGACGCCACCTTCATCCGCCTGATGGACGAGCTTGCCGGGACCGAAAACCGGCTGGCGGTGGAGCGGAAGCGGTACAACGATTCGGTACAGGTCTACAACGTGGCCATCCGGCAGTTCCCGGGCACCCTGATCGCATCCGCGTTGGGCTTCAAGGAGCAGCCGTTCTTCGAGGCTCCGCCGGCGGCCCGACAGGTCCCCCCGGTCAAATTCTAGTAGGGGAGCAGAGGGGCGAAGGGGCAGAGGGGCAACGGTGAAGACGTCCCCCCTGCCCCCCTGCTCCTCGGCACCTCTGCCCCGCATTTTCCTTGACACTTCAGCCTATTCGGATATAAATATGCACCACTTCCTGTATTGGCCTCGACGAGGGTGAGGCGGAGGCACGTAGCTCAGGGGGAGAGCGCTTGCTTGACGCGCAAGAGGTCGGCGGTTCGAAACCGCCCGTGCCTACCATCTCTTTTCTCGTGACGGCGTAGTGGATGGCTTGAGCATCACGATGCAGGTGGTGTCGTGATGCTTTTTTATTCTGTGAATTGCGATGGCTGACGCCGAACTCCTGCTGGCCGACGGCCGACGCGCTCGCGTGGCGGCCGGGCAGCCGATCCTCCCCACGCTCCAGTCGCTGGGGGAGCCGGCGGTGCAGTCGGCCGTGGCGGCCGCGTGGAACGGGCAGACTCTGGACTTCATGACGCCCGTCCCGTCGAATGCGGCCCTCACACTGGTCCAGCCCGATTCGGTGGAGGGTCTGCAGGTGCTCCGCCACAGCACGGCGCACCTGATGGCGGCGGCGGTCCAGGCCCTCTTCCCGGAGGCCAAGTTCGCCATCGGGCCGGCCATCGAGGACGGCTTCTACTACGACATGGAGCTCCCGCGGCCCCTGGCACCCGAGGATCTGCCGATCCTCGAGGCCAAGATGCGGGAACTGGCGGCACAACGGCTCCCATACCAGCGCAGCGAGATGTCCCTTTCTGACGCGCTGGCATGGGCGCGCGAGAACCGGCAGGATTACAAGGTGGAGATCCTGGAGACGATCCAGAAGTATGGGACCGCAAGGCCGGAGAGTCGAGAGTCGAGAGCCGAGTCCGGAGCGCCGAGCGCCGGCTCCGCCCCGGAACGCGGAGCGGAGCGGGGGAGCCGAGAGGTTGGTGTTGAAGAACTCACGGGGGAGGTCGAGGCCGGGAAGAACACGGTGAGCTTCTACCAGACCGGGACATTCGTGGATCTCTGCCGCGGACCCCACGTCCCGGATACCTCGTGGCTGACGGCCTTCCGCCTCACCCACATCGCCGGGGCCTACTGGCGTGGGGACGAACGGCGCCCGATGCTCCAGCGGATCTACGGGACCGCCTTCCCCACCCAGGAGGCGCTGGAGCAGCACCTGTTCCGGCTGGAGGAGGCGCGCCGTCGCGACCACCGTCGCCTGGGGCGGGAGCTGGACCTGTTCAGCGTGGCGGACGATGTGGGCGGCGGGCTGATCCTGTGGCATCCCAAGGGCGGGATCATCCGCAAGATCATCGAGGACTTCTGGCGCGAGGAACACCTGGCCAACGGCTATGACCTGGTGTACACCCCCCACGTGGGGCGGGCCAGGCTGTGGCAGAAGAGCGGGCACCTGGATTTCTACCAGGACCTCATGTATCCCCGGATGGAAGGGGAGGGGAATGACTACTACGTCAAGCCCATGAACTGCCCCTTCCACATCATGATCTACCAGTCCAGGGTGCGGAGCTACCGGGACCTGCCCCTGCGATTCGCCGAGCTGGGGACGGTCTACCGGTTCGAGCGGGCCGGCGTGCTGCACGGCCTCCTGCGGGTCCGGGGATTCACCCAGGATGACGCGCACATCTTCTGCACCGCCGAGCAGATGGACGAGGAAATCACCCGGGCCGTGCGATTCAGCCTGTTCTTCCTCCGGACCTTCGGGTTCAAGGATTACGAGGTCTTCGTGGCCACCCGCCGGGAGAAGTTCGTGGGCGAACCCGGGCAATGGGACGTGGCCACCGAGGCCCTGAAGCGCGCGGCCGAGCGCGCCGGGCAGACGTACGAGCTGGATCCGGGAGGCGGTGCCTTCTACGGGCCCAAGATCGACATCAAGGTGAAGGACGCCCTGGGACGCCCCTGGCAGTGCACCACGGTCCAGTTCGACTTCAATCTGCCCGAGCGGTTCGGCATCTCCTTCGTGGGCGAGGATAACCGCCAGCACCGGCCCTTCATGGTCCACAGGGCCCTCCTGGGATCCATGGAGCGCTTCCTGGGCGTCCTGATCGAGCACTACGGGGGCGCCTTTCCGGCCTGGCTGGCGCCGGTGCAGGTCCGGCTCCTGCCGGTGGCGGACCGCCATCACGCATATGCGGCGAGCGTCGTGGCCCGCCTGCGGACGGACGGCCTGCGGGGCGAGGTGGACACCCGGAACGAGAAGGTCGGATTCAAGATCCGGGAGGCAGAGGTTCAGAAGATTCCATATATCCTGGTGGTGGGAGACAAAGAAACGGCAGCGGGGACGGTGTCTGTCCGCCTGCGGGGCGGCCAGGATCGCGGCGTGATGCCCCTGGCGGATTTCGTCCACTGGCTGGCCACTGAGAGCAAGCCGCAGGCCGCCTGATCGGGCGGCCGCCGACCGCGGCTGGAGGTGAGGCCCATAAGTAAAGGCCTGCGCGTGAACGAGCGGATCCGCATCAAGGAAGTGCGGGTGATCAGTCCCGACGGGACTCAGCTCGGCATCCTGCCTATCGAGCAGGCGCTCCAGACTGCCTACGGACTCCACATGGACTTGGTCGAGGTGGCGCCCGAGGCCCGAGCAGAGCAAGAAGGCGCGGGAGGCCAAGAAGAAGCAGACGATCATCGATCTCAAGGAGATCAAGCTCCGCCCGAAGACCGAGGAGCACGATTTCCAGTTCAAGGTGCGGCACGCAGAGCGCTTCCTGAAGGAAGGGAACAAGGCCAAGATCACCATGATGTTCCGGGGGCGCGAGGTGATCCGCATGGACCGGGGGAGGGTGCTGCTGGGTCGGTTTGTGGAGGCCCTGAAGGACGTGGCGGTGGTGGAGCAGCAGGCCAAGGTCGAGGGCCGGAACATGACGCTGATCCTGGCGCCGAAGCACTAACGACCGAACGACCAATGAGCCGATGACCAATGGGTGATGAAGCCGCCGGGTTTATCCCGGCGGAGGATCAATGTGCGAAGCCAGAGCCCCAGAGTTCATCCCCGGGCGAGGCGTGGAGAACGCATTCATGCCCAAG
>JACQXP010000230.1 GCA_016208645.1 Candidatus Methylomirabilota bacterium
AACCGCGCCCGAATCGCCCCGCCAAGAACTGCGCCTGGTCCTGGGCACCACCCGAGGCGAGCAGCGCCCGCAGATCGTCCCCGCGCGACGGCGCCGAAAGACACGCGACATGGGCCCCCTCGCCTTCCAGCACGACCACGTCGAAGGCGTGGTCCTCCCCCGTCGCCGACTCGCGCAGCACCACCAGGCCCGGCCGCGCCCGCGTCCATGGAGCGTGCTCGCCGACCAGTTGCAGCCGGAAGCTGGCGACAGGTTCCTCGATCTGGATGGCCCTGGGCCGCCACTCCGGGTAGACGCAGCGCGACTCGCCCGGCGCAAAGACCTGCTCCAGCGCATAGCCGGCCGCGATGCGATCGGGCCCGATCCGCGCTGGCGCGGCGTATCGCTCCAGCACCTCCGCTCCGTCCGAAACCGAAGGATGGTTCGCCGGCGCGCGCCGGAGGTACGTGGTCAGCACCGCGCGCAGGTCATGGCGGCTGTACGGTTGCGCCAGCTCGATCGCCCGCAGCGCGTAGCGCAGGTTCTGCACGGGCTCGATGCCCGAGATGTCGTCGAAGAACCAGGCACAGCTCGTGTACATCAGCATCGCGTACTTCTGCGACTCGAGCAGCCTCATCGACCGTACGCGGTCCTCCACCGTGGCGCCCCGGAAATCGACCCGCTCCAGGAACGCGTCGCGCGCGGCCGGGTCGCCGCCCGCGAGCACGACGTCGATGTAGCGATCGCGCGCCTCCCACGGATCGGGGAACCATCGCGAGGACTCGCGGAGGAACGCGTTGCGCAGCTCCTCGCGCAAGTGGTCGAGCCCCTCGCGCAGGGGCCGGCGCCACTTCTGGTGGTAGCCCGCCGTGCCCGCGTTGCACCCGCAATCCCGCTCCCAGCGGCCCACGCCGTGCGCGCAGCTCCAGGAGCTGGGCTCCTTGAGCTCCACTTCCATCTCGGGGGCGCCGAGCGACAGGAAGTGGGCGTAGTTGGTCGCCTTGAGCGGCGAACCGGGGACGATCCGGTTGTACAGGTACGCTAGGCACATGTCGCCGAAGGGCTCGTGGTGGCCGTAGGACTCGCCGTCGGTCGCGACATTGATCAGGTACGGACGCGCAACCGAAGACGGACAGGCCGCGCCGATGCGGCTGGCGAGCAGGTCGGCGCTGCGCAGGTAATGCTCGAAGGCGATGCCCTTCGCCAGGCCGCCGTCATAGAAGAAGACGTCGAGATACTTCGTATGGTCGCCCGGGATGGGAAACATCCGGTAGGGGCGGCTCGTGTCGACGTTTCCCGCCGAGACGTCCGTCCAACCGCCGCGCCGCAAATGGCGCACGCGCCAGGCCTGGTGCGGCGAGAGGACGGTGAAGCGGACACCGGCCGCGATCAGCTCGCGCGCCGTGGCCCGGTCGATGCCCGTTTCGGCGAGCCACATCCCCTCCGGGTCGCGCCCGAAATGGTGGCGGAAGTCCGCCTTGCCCCAGAGGACCTGGGTGCGCCGGTCGATCGGGTCGGCCAGCGGCATGATCATGTGGTTGTAGACCTGCCCCAGGGCGTTGCCGTGGCCTCCCAGGCGTCGGGCGCTGGCGCGATCAGCCTCCACAATGTCCCGGTAGGTCGCCGGCGGGTTGCGCGACGCCAGCCAGGACAGGAGAGTCGGCCCGAAATTGAAGGAGAGGTGCTCGTAATTGGAGGCCATCTCCTCGATGCGGCCGCTACCGTCCAGGATGCGCGAGGCGCGATTGGGGCCGTAGCACTGCGCCTCGATGCGCTCGTTCCAATCGTGGTACGGCGCGGCCGTCGGCTGCCGATCGATGGAGCCGAGCCACGGGTTTTCCCGCGGGGGCTGGTAGAAGTGGCCGTGGATGACCAGGTAGAGCCCCGCAGCCGGATGGGACTTGGAGTCGCGGGATGAACTGGGTTGGCGAGTAGGCATGGTGAGCGAACGGACGCGTCAGTCTAGCCGCCCGCCGCCGCCGGGGTCATCACAAAAAGTGTCCCGCCGGCCGCGCAGCTTTTCCCCCTACTCACTACTCGCTACTCGCTACTCACTACTCCCCATGCCGATAGATCGAACAGAATGCGCGCGTTCTTGATACTTTTTGGTGTGTGCGGGCTGCTCGGCTTCCTGGCCGTGGGGGAGTGGCCGCGGACGGCCGAGCGGCCTGGTTTCCACTCGGGGCGGGTGGAGGCCGACGCGCTGTTGCTGTCCAGCGAGGTCGGCGGAACTCTGGCCGAGCTGCACGCCTCCGAGGGACAGTGGGTGAAGGCCGGCGAGACGGTGGCGTTGCTGGACGTGGCGGAGCTTGCGGCCGCGCGCGATAGGGCAGCCGCGGTGGTGGAGCGCTCGCGAGCCCGGGAGCGAGCGGCCTCGGAGTCGGCCGAGCTCGCGCAGCAGACCGTCGAGCTGGAGCTGGCACAGTCGCGCGAAGCCGCGGAGCGGGCCACGCAGACGGCTCGCGTGCTCGAGCTGGGAGCGCGCGCAGAGACCGTCGCCCGCCTGCGGGTGGCCGTGGCGCAGGCCCGCGCGCTGTCCGACGAAGCCGGCCGGGAAGCCGAGCGGCTCGACAAGCTTTCGCGCGGAGGCTCGCTGCCGGCCCAGCAGCTGGATCGGGCGCGCACGGAGCTCCTGGTGCGCCGCCAGGCGGTCGCATCCGCCCAGGCGGCGCTCGACGAAGCGCTGGCAGGCAATCGCCCCGAGGAGGTCGCAGCTGCCCGGGCGGAGGCTCGGCGGCTGGAGCTGGGGCGGGAGCTGGCCCAGGCCGGTCTTGTGCGACGCGACACCGCCCGGCGCGAAGTCGAGGCGGCCCACTCCGAGCGGCTGGCCTCCGAGGCAGACCTGCGGCTGGCCCAGACCCGGCTGGCAAAGGCGAAGATCGTCGCCCCCAGAGAAGGGCTGATCGACGAAGTGCTCCGGCGGCCGGGCGAGGTCGTGCGGCCCGGAGACGCCGTGGTCCGCTTGCTCGACCTGGACCATCCGTACGTGAAGGTCTTCGTCGCGTCGACCGTTCTGGAGCGGCTGAAGGCCGGCTCGAAAGTGACCGTTCAGACGGACGGGCCGCCGCCCAGGAGCTACCCGGGCCGTATCGAGAAGATCGCTCGGCGGGCCGAGTTCACGCCGAAAGACGTCCAGACGCGGGAGCGGCGTGTCTCGCTGGTCTACGAAGTGAAGGTCGCCGTCGACGGAGCCCAGCGCGAGCTGCGCGCCGGAGAGCCCGCCGACGTGGAGCTCTAGCCCGAGCCGGTCGAGCCCTCGCCTTTCCAGCAACTCATGGAAGCCGCCATCGAAGCCTGTGAGCTGGTGAAGGTCTACGGAGCCACTGCGGTCGTGGACCGCGTCAGCATCGCCATCCGCCCGGGCGAGATCTACGGCTTCCTGGGCCCCAACGGCGCCGGGAAGACGACGACCCTTCGGATGCTGACAGGGCTGCTGAAGCCGACGAGCGGGACGGCGCGAGTGGCCGGACTGGACGTCTCGCTGGAGACCGACCGGGTGAAGGGGCAGATCGGCTACATGTCGCAGGCCTTCGGGCTCTACCGGGACCTGACGGTGGCAGAGAACCTCTACTTCTACGGGCGCCTCTATCTTCCGGAGTCGGTGGCGCTCGCGCGGCAGCGGGCGGTGGCCGGCCGGATGGGACTGGAGCCGTACCGGCACCGGCTGGCGCGCGGGCTCTCGGGCGGCTGGCGGCAGCGACTAGCGCTGGGTCTTCGTGACGACGCACTACATGGAAGAGGCCGAGCGGTGCAACCGGATCGGGTTCATCGCCAAGGGCCGGCTGCTTGCGTCGGACGCGCCGCGAGCGCTGCGGACCGGGTACCTGTCGGGCGAGATGCTCTCGGTGCGATGCGAGGGGCTGCAGGAGCTGCACGCGAGGCTCAGGCGGCGGTTTCCGCAGTCGACGCTCTACGGAAACGAGATTCACCTGCTGGTGGACTCGGAAGAGCAATCGAGACCATTGATCGAGAGCGCCGTGAGGGAGGCTGGAATCGGCGAGTTCGCGCTGGAGCGCATCCAGCCGACGATCGAGGACGTCTTCGTCCACCTGACGCGGGGACTGGCGGGCTAGCGCGATGCTGAGACGGATCCTGGCGCTGGTCTACAAGGAGTCGCTCCAGATCGCACGCGACCGGAGAATCCGGACGCTGATCGTGTCGATGCCGCTGACGCTGCTGGTGATCTTCGGCTACGGGTTCAACAACGAGGTCCGGCACCTGAAGACGGCCGTGCTGGACCTGGACCGCGGGTCGCACTCCAGGGGACTGCTGGAGCGCTTCCGCACGAGCGAGTACTTCGACCTGGTGCGATACGTCCAGACCGAGCAGGAGCTGGCCGACTGCCTGGACAGCGGCGAGGTCAAGATGGGCATCCAGTTCCCGCCGGACTTCACGCGGGGGCTCTTGCGAGATCGCCACTCCAGCGTGCAGTTGCTGGTCGACGGCAGCGACTCCAACGCCTCGTCGCTCTCGCTGTCGTACGCCCGGGGAGTGATCCAGGATTACTCGGTGCGGCAGGTGATGGGACTGGAGTCGGAAGACCTTTTCATTCCGATCGAAGTGCGGCCGCGAGTCTGGTACAACCCGGACCTGGAGCAGGTGAACTACATGGTCCCAGGGATCATCGGGGTGCTCCTGCTGCAGCTGACCATCGTCGTGACGGCCATGGCCGTCGTGAAGGAGAAGGAGCTGGGGACGATCGAGCAGCTGATGGTGAGCCCGATCC
>JACQXP010000231.1 GCA_016208645.1 Candidatus Methylomirabilota bacterium
CCCCGGGAGATGACGACCTCGTTGAGAACCACGTCCTTCAGCGGGCGGTCGCCCGGGCCGTGCGGGACGTCTCCGATGGCCACGACCACGTCCTGCCCCTTCACGACCTCGCCGAAGACCGAGTGGCGGTTGTCGAGGTGTGGGGTTGGGACATGGGTTATAAAAAACTGGCTGCCGTTGGTGTTGGGGCCGGCATTGGCCATGGACAGGATCCCGGCCTTGTTATGCCGCAAGTCCGGGTGGAACTCGTCGGCGAACTTGTAACCCGGCCCGCCCGTCCCGCGCCCCAGAGGATCCCCACCCTGGAACATGAAGTTCGGAATGACCCGGTGAAAGATCGTCCCACTGTAGAGTGGCCGCTTCACCTTTGCGCCGGTCTTGGGATCGGTCCACTCCTTCGTTCCCGTGGCCAGCCCGACAAAGTTCTCCACCGTCTTCGGAGCCTTGTCGTCGAACAGCCGGACCACGATGTCACCCATGCTCGTCTTGAAGGTCGCGTACAACGGTCCCTCCACCTTCGTCTCCTTTTCGGCGGCAGTCGCCCATCCTGACAGCCACACCAGCAGGCCACACAGTACCGCAACGCGTCCGGCGAGACGTACGGTCACGGTTTTCCCTCCTTTACTCGCTCACTCCCCGGGCCCGACCCACGACCTACGAGGCGGTCCAGCCGCCATCTATGGCAATCGTCGCTCCGGTGATGTATCGCGCGGCATCCGACGCCAGGAAGATCAGCGCCCCGCCGATCTCCTCCGGTTGGCCGATCCGCCCCAGGGCGATCCGCTGCAAGATCCGCTTGGTCCGCTCCGCATCCGCCTCCAGGTATCCCTTGACCAGCGGCGTCATCATGTACCCGGGCGCGATGGCATTGACGTTGATCCCGTGGGGCGCCAGCTCCAGCGCCAGCCCCTTGGTGAACTGGGAGACGGCGCCCTTGCTGGAGGCGTAGACCACCTTGTCCCGCTCGGCCGACACCGCCGACATGGAGGACATATTGATGATGCGCCCGCTCTTCTGCGCGATCATCTGGCGGGCCATCGCGCGGGCCACCAGGAAGATCGCCTTCACGTTGGTGTCAATGATGGTGTGCCAGTCCTCGTCGGTCACCTCGACCACCGGCTTCCGCACGTTGGTCCCCGCATTGTTGAAGAGAATATCAATGCGCCCGAACGCTTCGACGACCGTTCGCACGGCCGCCTCGATCTCTTCCGTCTTCCGGATGTCCGCGACGGCCACCAGCGCCTTCCTTCCCAGGCGCTCCAGCATGGACGCCGTCTCCTCGAGTTGGCTTCGCGTGCGGCTCACCAGTGCCACATGGGCACCGGCCCGGGCCAGGGCCAGGGCCCCGGCCCGCCCCAGGCCGCGACCCGCCCCGGTCACGAAAGCGATTTTGTCAGTCAGGCTGAACTCCGGCAGGCTCATGATGACGACTCCTCTCGCCACAAGAGTTGGGGATCCACCAACCGATCACAGGGGGCCTATTCTCAGCGGTCCAGTCCCTACCGTCAAGCGATTTGAGGGCTCGGTCTCACCCAAACACTTAACCGCCAAGACGCCAAAATCGCCAAGAGTCAACATTCTCGGATCCGCGTTGACACGCTTCCGGCAGGGGGATAGATTGCGCAGCATCCGGTCACCCGCACCTATCTCGAACGGAGGAGACCCGATGGCGAAATACTACGAGGACTTCCAGGTCGGCCAGGAGTGGACGTCCCCCGGACGGACGATCACCGAGGCGGACGTCACCGCCTTCGCCATGCTGTCCGGCGACTGGGACGAGATCCACACCAACGAGGAATTCTCGAAGCAGGAATCGGCCTACAAGACCCGGATCGCCCACGGCATGCTGGGCCTCAG
>JACQXP010000232.1 GCA_016208645.1 Candidatus Methylomirabilota bacterium
CAGAAACACTCTGACGGCACGCCGTTCCCCGAGCACCTGAAAAAGGTCGGCATCCTGCCCGTCATCAAGGTCGACGCCGGCGCCAAGGACCTCGCCGGCTTCCCGGGCGCGAAGGTGACGGAGGGGCTCGACGGACTGCGCGAGCGGCTCGCCGAATACAAAAAAATGGGCGCGCGTTTCGCCAAGTGGCGCGCGGTGATCACCATCGGCAAGGGCATTCCGTCGCATGCCTGCATCCAGGCCAACGCCCACGCGCTCGCGCGCTACGCCGCGCTCTGCCAGGAGGCCGGGCTGGTGCCGATCGTCGAGCCCGAGGTGCTGATCGACGGCGACCACACCATCGAACGCTGCTACGACACCTCGCACGCGACGCTGCGACGCGTGTTCAGCGAGCTCGCCATGCAGCAGGTAGACTTTGGCGGCATGATCCTCAAGGCGAGCATGGTGCTCTCCGGCAAGAGCTGCCCGCAGCGCGCGGGCGTGCAGCAGGTCGCCGACGCCACGGTGCGCTGCCTTCTCAACACCGTGCCGGCGGCGGTCGCGGGCGTGGCGTTCCTGTCCGGCGGACAGACGCCCGAAGAAGCGACCGCGCACCTGAACGCGATGAACGCAACCTACCGCAACCTCCCGTGGCCGCTGAGCTTCTCCTATGCCCGCGCGCTTCAGGACCCGGCGATGCTGGCCTGGAAGGGAAAGCCCGTGAATCTGCCGACGGCGCAGAGGCTGCTCGCGCACCGCGCCCGGCTCAATGGCGCGGCCACGCTCGGCAATTACAACGAGGGAATGGAGAAGGAAGCGGCCTGAACGCAGCCGCGCGCGGGACTACGGCCCGGCGCCGACAACGGCGATCTTCATGGCGTTAGTGCCACCCTTGACGCCGGTGAGATCGCCCTTGGTGATGATCACCATGTCACCGTCACGCACCGTGCCGCGACGACGCAGTTCGTCCATGGCCTCGCGGTTGAGGGTGGCGTGGTCAGAGGTCGTGATCTCGAACGCGATCGGGTACACGCCGCGGTACAACGTCACCTTGCGGCGCGTGGCCACGTGCGGCGTCATGGCATAGATCGGCACGCCCGAGCTGATGCGCGACATCCACAGCGGCGTCGCCCCGGACTCGGTCAGAGCGGCGATCGCCTTCACCGGCAGATGGTTCGCGGTGTACATCGCCGCCATGGCAACCGCCTCGTCCACCCGCTCGAACGTCACATCCATGCGGTGCGCCGAACGTGTCACTTCGCGCTCGTGCTCGGCCACGCGGCACACACGGTCCATGGCCGCCACGGCCTGAACCGGATACTTGCCGCGCGCGGTCTCGGCCGAGAGCATCACCGCATCGGTGCCGTCGAGCACGGCGTTGGCCACGTCCGAGACCTCGGCGCGCGTCGGCACCGGGCTCTCGATCATGGATTCCATCATCTGGGTGGCGGTGATTACCACCTTGTTCATGCTGCGCGCGAGCCGGATCAGGCGCTTCTGGATCGGCGGCACCGCGGCGTCGCCGATTTCCACCGCGAGGTCGCCGCGCGCGATCATGATCACGTCCGCGGCCCGGATGATGCTCTCGATGTTCTCGACCGCCTCGGCGCGCTCGATCTTGGCGACGATGCCGCCCTTGCCGCCGGCGGCACGGAACAGCTCGCGCGCCTCTTCGACGTCGGCCGCCGAGCGTGGAAATGAAATGGCGAGGTAGTCGGCGTCGATCTTCGCCGCCACCTTGATGTCCGCGCGGTCCTTGTCGGTCAGCGCGCGCGCCGACAGCCCGCCGCCCTGGCGGTTGATGCCCTTGTTGTTGCCGAGCTCGCCGCCGATGGTCACGCGGCAGATCACCGCCGAGCCCTTGACCTCCTCGACCCAGAGGGCGAGGCGCCCGTCGTCGAGCAACAGCGTCGCGCCGCGCACGACGTCCTGTGGCAACTGCTTGTAGGTCGTCCCGACGTGCTCGGCCGTGCCCGCGTCCAGCGGCAGGTCGGCGTCGATA
>JACQXP010000152.1 GCA_016208645.1 Candidatus Methylomirabilota bacterium
AGGAGAAACGTGATCCAGCCCCCCTCAGCCCGCCGGTCGAGCCGGCGAAGGTTCGCACCTCCCAGGGCCGCCAGGACCGCCCCCTCCCCGGGTGCCTGGAACCCGGAGAGGATCAGACGATCACTGATCCAGAGCGGCATATCCTTCTCCGAGCCGAAACTCGCCGGCCGATGCACCCACCCCCATCTCCTCCGCCTCTCCCCCCGTGGGGGGCGAGGAATGGGTGAGGGGGCGACAAGGCGGCGGACACCCGCCTACACGCCGGGCACCCGGAAGATCGCCTGGCCTTTCCGCCAGGTCCGCCAGGCGTGGTGACTGGGATAACACCTTCGCACCCGGGCCGCCGGTCGCCCTCCCCCCCCTTGCGGGCGAATCGGCCGGGGGAGAGTTTTCCAGTTGACACGCCTCGCGTAAATCCGCATGATACCGGCACTTGACCTGCCTCTTCCCGGAGGAGGCAGGTCTTCCATCTTCTTAGACCGATGAACGCCGTGACCCGCACGTGATCCAGCCCCACCCATCTCCCATTGGCGCGAGAGTTTTCCGGGGAGGAGGAACTGGCAGTGGCCCAGGAGCAGCTCAAGCAGGTGATGCCGCCGCGGGGCCTGACGACGCCCTGCGAAGAGGAAACCGGCAAGGTGAAAGTCGTCTATGGCGTCCACGCGCTCGAGGCCAGCCTCGCCGGCCGGACCGTCCTGAGCGTCCGTGAGGCGCTGGCCCAGGCGCTGAACATCAGCCCCCGGGCGGTGGCCCTGGTCAACGGCCAGGAAGTGGAGGCCACCCACGTGCTGCACCCGGGAGAGCTGCTGGAATTCGTTCGCTACGCCGGGGAAAAGGGAACGGAGCTCACACGGATCAGCCGCCCGACCCCAAACCGCGACTGGATGGAAAAGCGGTACGGGCTGCTGGGCGACGGCCGGCCGGACCTCAGCATCAAGGGGGAGGTGTACGATCTGTATGCCCTCCTGGAGGTCCTGGGCCTGGCCTTCGAGGACATCCGGCCGATTGACGCCCACGTGATGGGCGAGACCCTGTTCGCCATCCGCTACTTCGACTCCGAGGAACGGAGCATCGTGGCCTACGAGTTCGATGCGGACTTCCATCGCGTCAGCGAGACCATCGTCCACATCGAGGAGTGGATGGGGGACGACTATTACGAGTTCAACTGGGGGGCCTGGTGCTCCTGGAGCCTGTGACGCGATGGCCGACGCCTGGACCTTTCGCACCCGGACCTGGGGACGGCCCGGGTACACCGCCCTGAGCGCGCTCCAGCGGCTCGTGTGGGCAGCCCCCGCCGGGGTGAGCCGTTCCGCGGGGGAATCCAGACGGTAGTCAATCACGATCGGGGGGCAGGGGTGGAGGCAGACCAGCACTGGGAGACTCGGCTCCGGCAGTTGGAGGACCGGGAGCAACTGTTCCTGCAGGGCCTGGATGACATGGACCCGGATGAAATGCGGTGGCTGGTCCGGTTCCTCATCGACGCCCTCACCGAGGAACGCCGGCGGCCCCTCCTGGCCGGATACCACGAACACCTCCCGGCCGAGCGGATGCGCCAGTTTCTCGAACGGTTCATCCCCGAGTGCATCCAACTGGCGACCCTGGATCTCCAGGCCAGACGAGACGCCGACGGGGAAAGCCTGCACTCGCTGACGGACACCGATCTGCAGGGGATGAGCGCCCTGGAGAAGTGGCAGCTGATCGCGAAGGAGCCCCGGGTCCTGGATCCCGAGCGGACTGCCCGGGAACTGGCGCGGCTGGCCCTGTGCTTTCAATCAGACCTGCTGAATGACGCCATGCTCTCCCGCGCCGTCATCGAATTTCCCCTGTACTTCCGCCTGCAGGAGGCCCTGCGGCAGCTCCCCGCGACGGAGATCCACCGCCTCGCCGATCATGCGGCTGCCAGCGTCCCCGCCCTGGACCGCCTGCCCCCGGCGGAGGCCGGCGAGCGGCTGGCCGGCCTCCGCCAAGAGATCGCCAAGGCTGCGGGCTTCACCGCGCCTCTGCAGGAACTCCTGGGGGCGTCAATGGATCGGCTGCCCGAGGAATTCTTCCCTCCCGGAGGGCCGGAGGAGGTCTCGCCGGACCAACTGGCGGAGGCGGCGCGCCAGTTGGAGGGTCATTCCCCGGAGGAATTGCGGCTGAACCTGCAGATCCTGGCCGACCAACTGAGCCTGCGGGAGGCCCAGGCCCTACTGGGGCCGCACCAATCCGAGTACCCGAGCCTCAGCCAGATGCCGACCGAGGTCGTGCGGCGGGTGGTGGCCACCCTCGTCGTCCACCTGGCCGGCCGGGGCCCGTGTGATTTCATCCAGCGGTACCGGACGGGGAAGTTCCTGGCCGTCCCTCCCGTCACCAGCGAGGTTTGGAACCTCCTCCCTCAGGAGGGGCGACTGGGACTCCTCCGGCAGGACAACGCGGCCATGGATATCGCGCAGATTGCGCGACACCTCGCCAGGATCCTGTTGAGCCACGAATACCAGGCGCTGGACGATGACAAGCGCCAGATGGCGGTCGTCCTTTCCTCCCTCTACCAGAGACTGGTGCAGCGCCTGGCCCACCTGGACAATCAGGACGGCGCACCCACGCTCCTGGCACTGAATCAGACCGTCACGGAGCAGGTCCTGGCGATGGAGCAGTCGCCACGGGAGGGGCGGGGGGAGATGCTGGATCGGATCAGGAGAAGCATCGGAGGGGCGTTGGGGCCCTCCGAGGAGGATTTCTCGGGCCCGCGGAGCGCACCAGACCGCTGACCCGCCTCTACTGCAGGTCACCCCCGGATTTTTCGCCCCAGCCAGAAGGGGAAACGTGATGCCGGATGCCACACCAGCGTCCCAGGCGGCGCAGCCACAGAACTCGCGATCGGTGCAGGCCCTGGAATCAGAGCTGGAAGAGCGGCGTCTGGCCGGCGATGCGGCCGCCGTGGGCGAGATCTGCATGAGGCTGGGTGAGGCTTATGCCGCCCGGGGTTCGCTCCGGTCCGCCCTCACAGTGTTCGAGGAGGCGTTGAAGACCTTCGAGGAAGGCGAGAACCGGGGCGGCCGACTCCAGTGCCTGAAGAGCCTGGCCGGTCTCTGTTACCGGGAGGGGGCATGGGACCGGGCCCTGGACCTGTACCATCAGGCCCTGGCGCTCCTGGCCGCCGCGGAGGAGCAGGCGGAGATCGCCCTGACCCATAGCCAGATCGGAAGCGTCTACCAGGGCCAGGGGGACTGGGAAAAGGCGCTGGCGGCCTACCGGAGGAGCCTGGAGATCCGCCAGCACCTGGGAGACACCCGGGGGATGGCTCTCCTCTACAACAACCTGGGGGCGGTCTTCGCCCGCCAGGAGCGGTGGGAGGAGGCGCGCCAGGCCTGGGGCGAGTGCCTCGCCCTTCACGAGGGGACCGGGGAGGTGACCGGCCAGGCCATTACCCTGGGCAACCTAGGGAGCCTGGCGCAGCGCCAGGGGCAGTGGGCCGACGCCCTGACATGGTACGAGCGGAGTCTGCCCCTCTACCGGAAAAGCGGCGATGTCGTGGGCGAGGCCACCATCCACAACAACATCGGGTTCGTCCACAAGCAAGTCGGGCGCCTGGACCAGGCCGTGGCGGCTTACCAGGAGGGACTCAAGCTGCTTCACCGGATTGGCGATTCCTTGCGGGCCACCGTCGCTATGTACAACATGGCCATCGTCCACGAGGACCAGGGGAACTACCGCGAGGCCCTGCGCCTCCTGGGGCAGGTCATCGAGATGGATCGGCGGATCGGCCACCCGGACCTGCGGCGGGACATGGAGACATTCCGGCGGGTACGCCAGAAGTTGGACGCGGGGCGCGACGAGAAACGCATGCAGGAGGAACGGGCCTGAAACTCATTGCGGATTTCGGATTGAAAAGAACGAACAAGGGGCCCCTGGCGCGATTGGCCAAGGGCCCTTGCTGTCACCCCACCTGGTCTGAATCCGCGGCCTATCCCTTGGTGGCCCGATCCCGCAGCACGCGGCGCAGCAACTTCCCCGTGATGGTCCGGGGCATCTCGGGGACGAAGACCACCTCGCGGGGCAGCTTGTACACTGCCACCTTGCCTCGGCAGAACTCGATGAGCTCCGCTTTCAGCCCCTCGGCCTCGGCCGTGCCCTTCTTCAGGGCCACGTAGGCCCGGGTCTTCTGGCCCATGATGGGATCCGGCACCCCGATAATGCCGGCATCGGCCACGGCCGGATGGGTCACCAGGACGTCCTCGATCTCCTCGGGCCCGATGCGGTAGCCGGACGACTTGATCAGGTCATCCTCGCGGCTGAGAAACCAGATGTAGCCGTCCTCGTCCATGGAGACCATGTCGCCGGCCTTCACCCAGCCGGTGATGACCGAGCCCTTCTGCTTGTCGGGATCCCGCCAGTAGACGGTCCCCGTGGGGCCCCGGGCCATCAGCATCCCCGTCTCGCCCCGCTTGGACTCCTCGTGAGTTTCCTGGTTGATGACCTTCAATTCATATCCG
>JACQXP010000153.1 GCA_016208645.1 Candidatus Methylomirabilota bacterium
GTCCTGGAGATGTTCGAGCGGGCCGTGATCGAACGGGACCCGGGGAGGCGGAGGCGGCTCCTCAGCTTTGTCCTGGTGGGGGCCGGCTGCACGGCCGTGGAGCTGGCCACCGAGCTTCTCGACCTTGCCCGAAAGACGCTGGTGAGGCATTATAGGGGTCTGGATCCACGGGAGGTCCGGATCGTCCTGGCCGAGGCGACCGGCCAGATCTGGACAGCCGGGGTGCGGGCCACCCCGGTGGTGGAGGCCCTGCCCGTCGAGTGGGACAAGCTGGGCCGGGCAGTGGTGGACGAAACCCTGGTGCTGCCTCCGACGGCACAGGTGGCGGTCCAGCAGGCCCGCTCCGTGGCCGGCAAAATCGTCCGGCAGCTTCGGGGGCAGCCGAAGCGGACCTTCGTCTATCGCCACCGGGGGGACCTGGTCTCGCTGGGCACGGCGGACGGTGTGGGGGAGATCGTCGGGCTGACCCTCTCCGGCCTGCCCGCCTGGCTGCTGTGGCGCTGGGTCTTCCTGGCCGCGCTCACCGGGTGGAAGAACCGGGTGCGGGTCTCCCTGGACTGGATGATCGGCTGTCTCTTCGAGAGAGATCTGGCCAAGCTGGAATGGTAGGGGCCGCGGGAACAAGCACGGACAGGGTTCCAGCCGGCAAGGAGACATCATGACCACGTCAACGAACGCGATCGAGGCCCTCGCCAACCGCGAGTACAAGTACGGCTTCGTGACCGAGGTCGAGGCGGATACCCTCCCTCGCGGCTTGAACGAGGACATCATCCGCGTGATCTCGGCCAAGAAGAACGAGCCGCACTTCATGCTGGAGTGGCGCCTGAAGGCCTACCGGTACTGGGCCAAGCTGGAGAAGGCGGAGGCGGAGCCGAAGTGGGCCAACGTCACGTATCCTCCCATTGACTACCAGGACATCATCTACTACTCGGCGCCCAAGCCGAAGCCGAAGCTGAACAGTCTGGATGAGGTGGATCCGGAGGTGCTGCGGACCTTCGAAAAGCTCGGCATCCCCCTGGAGGAGCAGAAGCTGCTGACGGGCGTGGCGGTGGACGCGGTCTTCGACAGCGTCTCGGTGGCGACCACGTTCAAGGAGAAACTGGCGGAGCTGGGGATCATTTTCTGCGCCTTCTCCGAGGCGGTGCAGAACCACCCGGACCTGATCCAGAAGTACCTGGGGTCGGTGGTGCCCTACACCGACAACTTTTTCGCCGCGCTGAACGCCGCGGTCTTCAGTGACGGATCGTTCTGCTACATCCCCAAGGGCGTGCGCTGCCCCATGGAGCTGTCCACCTACTTCCGCATCAACGCCGCGGACACCGGCCAGTTCGAGCGCACCCTGATCGTCGCCGACGAGGGCAGCAGCGTGAGCTACCTGGAGGGTTGCACGGCGCCCATGCGGGATGAGAACCAGTTGCACGCCGCGGTGGTGGAACTGATCGCCCACGATGAGGCCACCATCAAGTACTCCACCATCCAGAACTGGTACCCCGGCGACAAGGAGGGGAAGGGCGGCATCTACAACTTCGTCACGAAGCGGGGCAAGTGCCTGGGCCGCAATTCCCACATCTCGTGGACGCAGGTGGAGACCGGCTCGGCCATCACCTGGAAGTACCCGAGCTGCATCCTGCAGGGCGACCACTCCGTGGGCGAGTTCTACTCGGTGGCGCTGACCAACAACTACCAGCAGGCCGACACCGGCACCAAGATGATCCACATCGGCAAGAACACCCGGAGCACCATCGTGGCCAAGGGGATCTCGGCCGGGCACGGGCAGAACACCTACCGGGGGATGGTCAAGATCCTCAAGGGGGCCAGGGGGGCGCGCAACTACACGCAGTGCGACTCGCTGCTCCTCGGCGACAAGTGCGGGGCCCACACCTTCCCCTACATCGAGGTGAAGAACGCCACGGCCCGGATGGAGCACGAGGCCTCCACCACGAAGATCGGGGAGGACCAGATCTTCTACTGCAACCAGCGCGGCATTTCCAAGGAAGACGCGGTGAACCTGATCGTCAACGGCTTCTGCAAGCAGGTCTTCCGCGAGCTGCCGATGGAGTTCGCCGTCGAGGCGCAGAAGCTGCTGAGCGTCAGCCTCGAGGGCAGCGTCGGCTAATGTGGCGAGTCGGAAATTCGCACTATGTACCGGCACCCCCGGGGGTGCCGGCCCGGGGAACGAGCTTCTGACTTGGTACTCTGGGACAGAATTACGGTGACGTTTTTTCCCGAGCCGTGCTATCGATCCCCTCTCCCCACTGTGGGAGAGGGCCAGGGTGAGGGGGGATCTTGGGCACGGCGGCCTTCACGACACCCTCACCCCTGCCCTCTCCCATCCAGGGAGAGGGAGGGACACTGAGTGTCACCGTATTTGCGAAAAGCAGTACTTTAGGATATGAGGACCCTTGCGGCATCAGCGAAAAGGATGACCCATGCTTGAAATCACGAACCTGCACGTGAAGGCGGGCGGCCGAGAGATCCTCAAGGGCGTGGATCTCCGGGTGAACGCCGGAGAGGTCCACTCCATCATGGGCCCCAACGGCTCGGGCAAGAGCACCCTGGCCCAGGTCCTGGCGGGCCGGGAGACCTACGAGGTCACCGCCGGCGAGGTGACCTATCAGGGGCGAAACCTCTTGGAGATGGCGCCGGAGGAGCGGGCCTGCGAGGGCCTCTTCATGGCCTTCCAGTACCCGGTGGAGATCCCGGGCGTCGGCAACACCTACTTCCTCAAGGCGGCCCTCAACGCCGTCCGCAAGGCCCGCGGCCTGGAGGAGCTAGACGCCATGGACTTCCTCACGCTGGCCAAGGAGAAGATGGCGCTCCTGGAGGTGGATGATCGCCTGCTCACCCGCTCGGTCAACGAGGGCTTCTCCGGCGGGGAGAAGAAGCGCAACGAGATCTTCCAGATGGCGGTGCTGGAGCCCAGGCTGGCCATCCTGGACGAGACGGATTCGGGCCTGGACATCGACGCGTTGAGGATCGTGGCGGCGGGCGTGAACGCGCTGCGGAGCCCGGAGCGGGCCATCCTGGTGGTGACCCACTACCAGCGGCTGCTGAACTACATCGTCCCCGACTTCGTGCACGTGCTGGTGGACGGCCGGATCGTCAAGTCGGGCGGGAAGGAGCTGGCCCTGGAGCTGGAGGCCAAGGGCTACGCCTGGGTCGAGGCGGAGGCTCGGGCTGCGGCGCCGGCAACCGCATGAGGGAAGGGAGACCGACGGTGACCGCTGTGGCGCACGAGGTTGACAGATACCGGGAGAGCTTCGCGCGGCTGGAGGCCCGGGCGGCCGCCAGGGGGTGGGCCTGGTTTCAGCCGGTTCGCCGGGACGCCATGGCCCGCTTCGCCGACCTGGGGTTTCCGACGGTCCGGGACGAGGACTGGCGGTTCACCAATGTGGCCCCCATCGCCCAGACTGCCTTCGCTCCGGCTCCGGACTGGGGCATCACGCCGGCCCCCCGGGATCTGGCGCCGTTCGAATTCCCGGGCCTGGCCGGCAGCCGGCTGGTCTTCGTGAACGGCCGGTACGCGGCGGGGCTGTCCTCGGTCGGGCCGCTGCCGGCCGGCGTCACGGTCACCCGCCTGGCCCAAGCCGTCCCCGCCCACCCGGATCTCCTCCAGGCGCACCTGGCCCGATACGCCGAGTATCATCAGGACGCCTTCACCGCCCTCAACACCGCCTTCGTGGAGGACGGGGCCTTCGTCTCCGTCCGCCGGGGGACGGTCCTGGAGGAGCCCATCCACCTGCTCTACGTCTCGACGCAGACGCCCGCCCCCGTCATCACCCACCCGCGCAACCTGATCATGGCGGGCGAGGACAGCCAGGTGACCGTGGTGGAGGATTACGTCTCGCTGGGGGACGGGGTTGGCTTCTCCAACGCGGTGACCGAGGCGGTGGTCGGCCAGAACGGCGTGCTGAGCCACTACCTGATCGAGCGGGAGAGCCCGCAGGCGTTCAACGTCTCGACCCTGCGGGTGCAGCAGGGGCGGAGCAGCAGCGTCACGTCCCACGCGGTGCTGCTGGGCGGCGCCCTGGTGCGGAACAACGTGCACCCGGTCCTGGCGGGCGAGGGCGGCGACTGCCTGATCAACGGCCTGTTCCTGGCCACCGGCCACCAGCACGTGGACAACTACATGCAGGTCGAACATGCCAGCCCGCACTGCGGCAGCCGGCAGTTCTACAACGGCATCCTCGACGGCCAGTCGCACGGCGTGTTCCACGGCCGGATCATCGTGCACAAGGACGCGCAGAAGACCGACGCCAAGCAGACCAA
>JACQXP010000154.1 GCA_016208645.1 Candidatus Methylomirabilota bacterium
CCGGGATTATTCGCGAACATGTTCGCGAATAATCCGGGTTACGCCGCCACCGCCCCGCCGCGCGGGACCGTCGCCATGGGGAGCCAGAGCCGGAAGGTCACCCCCTCGCCGGGCCGGTTCTCCACCTCCACCCGTCCCCCATGGGCCCGGACGATCCGGCGGACCAGCGTGAGCCCCAGGCCCGTCCCCGCCTCCTTGGTGGTGAAGAACGGATTGAAGACCTCGTCCAGGATCTCCTGCGGGATGCCCCCGCCGGTGTCGCTCACGCTCAGCTCGACCCACTCCTCCAGGACCTGTCGAGTGGTCAACTCGCCAACCGGTCGATGGGGAAGCTCGGCGAGTTGCGCTGATCTCTCGTCACTTCCCAGTTGACCAATCGCCTGATTGACCGATTGAGCCCCCTCGCCACGCGTGACACGCGTGGCGATGCTGAGCGTCCCACCGGCGGCCATGGCCTCCAGCGCGTTGGCCAGCAGGTTCACCATGGCTTGTTTCAGTTGCACCGAATCCAGGGGCAGCACCGGCGGCCGCGCGTCCAGCTCCAGCCGGAGCTGGACGCGCTGCTCCGCGATGCGCTCTGCGAACAGCACCAGGCAGTCCTGCAAGAGTGTGTGCAGATCGGTCTGCACCAGCGCCGGCCGGACCTCGCGGGACATCCCCTGGACGTCCCGCACGATTCGCTCCAGCCGGTCCACCTCGCGGGCGATGATCTGGGCGTACTGCCCCTCGGGCTCCCGCCCCGCCAGGCGCCGGGCCAACCGCCGGGCGAATCCCCCGATGGAGACCAGGGGATTTCGGATCTCGTGGACCACGTGCGCCGCCATCTCGCCCAGGGTGGCCAGGCGCTCCCGGTGGAGGAGCTGGTGGTGGCTCCGCTGGATCTCCCGGCTGGCCTCTTCCAGGTGGGTGTACACCCGGGCGCTCTCCACCGCCAACCCCGCCTGGGTGGCGAAGACCGAGAGGAGCTCCAGATCCTCGTCGGTGATCGGCTTCCCGTTGAACTTGTTGTCCACGGCGATCACGCCCACCACCTTGCCCTTGGCCACCAGCGGGACGCAGGCGAATTCCTCCACGTCCAGCCGGCCCTCCCACTCCGGCCGGACCCGGGAGTCGTGCCGCGCGTCGGCGATCCGGGACGGCTTGGCCTCCAGCGCCGTGAGCGCCAGGACCCCGGCGTCGGGGCGCAGGGGGACGACCAGGCTGCGTGCCAGGTGATCGAAGGCCGCATCCGCCCCCTCGCGGAGGTGGGCCGCCCGCAGGGCGATGACCTCGCGCAGAGACCGCGAGGGCGACTCCAGCGCGCTCCAGACGCGGGCCGCCTCCTCGCCCGAGCTCGGACCCACCCCCATGCGGCCCTCCAGGACGCGCCGCGACTCGTCCACCAGGAGCAGGATGGCCCGGTTGAACCCCAGGCCTCTGCCGAAGGTCACGCCCGTCAGGATCACCTGCAGCAGGGCGTCCAGGTGCATGGTTCCCTGCATGGCCATCCCGATCTCGTTCAGGATCGAGATCTCCCGCAGGCGCAGCAGGTTGTCCTGGGCCAACCGCTCGCTTTCTTGGAACAGGCGGGCGTTCTCGATGGCGATGGCGGCGTGCTGGGCGAACGAGGTCAGCAGGCTGATCTCCTCCGGATCGAAGGGCCGGTGCGCGCGTCGCGAGACGCTCAGCACGCCCACCGCCCGTTCCCCCAGGAGGAGCGGGATGACCGCCACGCTCTTCACCCCGACCTGGCGGGCCCACGCCTGCTCCGCGTAGGCGGGATCGTTCCCGGCATCGCTGATCGTCATCGCCGCGAGCGAGCCGAACACGGTCCCCACCACCCCTTCGCCGGGCTTGAAGGCCTCCCGGGGATAGGGGATGAGGTCGGGGGCTCCCGCGCTCGCCCGCAGGTGCAGGAGGCCGGCCGCCTCCTGCCACACGTAGACCCGGGCCAGGGCCAGGGCCAGGAGATCCACCGCGGCCCGCACCACGTAGTCGAAGACCCGCTGGAGGTCCAGGGAGCCGGTCACGGTCCGGCTGAGCTCGCTCAGGGCGTTCAGCCGGGCGCTGCGCACCCGCGCCTCTTCGAAGAGCCGGACGTTCTCGATGGCGATGGCGGCCTGGGTGGCGAGCATCTGGAACCGGCGGAGGTCGTCGGGCGTGAAGCGCCTGCCGGGCTCCGTGGCGTGGGAGTGGAGGACCCCCAGCAGGCGATCCTCGAACAGGATGGGGACCGTGATGGTGGCCACGACGTCGGGGAAATCCGGCAGGGCGTAGGGTGAGGCCTGGTAGTCGTCCAGGATCATCGGCTGGCGGGTCTGGGCCACCCTCCCGTTGGTCCCCCGGTCCAATTCAAAGACCTGAACCCGCACCCGGTCGGCCTCGGGGCCCACGGCGGCCCCGTAACGGAGCGTCTGGGTGACCTCATCCCAGAGCAGGATCTGGGCATGCTGGCTGCTCAGGAGCCGCAGGGCCCCCGCCACCACCCCCTCCAGGACGGCGGGCAGTTCCAGCCGGGC
>JACQXP010000155.1 GCA_016208645.1 Candidatus Methylomirabilota bacterium
ATCACCGCGGAATCGAGTGGCCCTGCCAAGAGCGGGGCCGAAAGGGGTGTCCATGTTCGGACTGGGGATGCCGGAGTTGCTGGTGATCCTGGTGATCGCCCTGTTGGTCTTCGGGGCAGGGCGGCTGCCGGAAATCGGAAGCTCCCTAGGCAGAGCGATCAAGGGATTCAAGGAGACCTCGGAGAAGCGGGAGCCGGAGCCGCCGGAGCCCAAGGAGGCCAAAGGCGAGGTGAAGGCGCCAGCCGGGAAAACCTGCCCGGCGTGCGGCTGGACGGCGCAGGCCGACGCCCAGTTCTGCCCGGGCGGCGGGAAAAAGCTCCCCGAGTCGGCGTGACGGCCACCCTCCCAAAAAAGCAAAAAGGCCCCCGGGGGATTCCCCGGGGGCCTTTTGGTTCCTGCGATGCGCTACTCGGCCTTGGAGACGTTCGCTGCCTGCAGGCCCTTGGGGCCCTGCACCACGTCGAACTCCACGGCCTGCCCCTCATTGAGGGTCTTGAAGCCGTTGGCCTGAATGGCGGAATAGTGCACAAACACATCCTCACCGTCAGGTCGCTCGATGAAGCCGAAGCCCTTGGCATCGTTGAACCACTTTACGGTTCCTTTGCTTCGCAACCTACAACACCTCCTTTCCTTCTGGCGCTACCATCGCCCCGCAGCGGGGCGGTCTGTCTCCGAAAACACGAAAACCGCAGGAGAGGCCTCTGCTCCTACGGTTCTTCACTCGAAAGCAACCAACGGAACGTTGACCACCAGACGGACGCCAGGATAATGCGCCTGGTATTCGGTGTCAAGAATTATTTCGCCGTTGGTGCTGTGTGCGGCACACTCGACTCCCGCGGCTCTGCGATGGCGTCCACGCGGACATCGGCCACGGCCATCTCGGGGGCGTGGATCACCTCGTCGGCGGCCCAGACCGTGGTCTCGCGCCGGTCGGCCGTGATGCCGATGATCCCGCGCAGGACCCGCAGGATGTTGTCGTTGATCCGGATCGCGTTGGCCCGGATGGGGGACGCCAGGCGGCCGTCCCGGATGAGGAACGAGTCGCCCACCACCGTGCAGGTGAAATCCCCCGCCCGCAGCCCGTTGATCGGATAGGTGTACCAGATGCGGCCGATGTACAGGCCGTCCCCCACTTGGGCCAGCAGCTCCTCCCGCGACACCGGCCGGCTGCCCTCGACGATGACATTCGTCGGGGAGATGCCGGGCGCCGCCTCGAACCTGCGGCCGCCGCCTTCGCCGAAGCGAAAGCCGTTGCGGGGGACGAGGGCTTTGGGCATCGCCCGGGGGTCCCTGCCCAGCTTGGCGGCTCCCTGGGGATCCTTGAGGATCCGCTGTTGCTCGTAGAAGTTGGCGAGGAGGCCGACCAGTCTCCCCCGCTGGATCAGCCTGGTCTTGCCCGTCGGCAGCCCCTCGCAGGTGATCCCCTTGCTCGCCGCCGCGCCGCGCAGGGCCCCATGGTCGAAGAGGGTGAGCAGGGGACTGGCCACCCGCTTCCCCAGCATCCCCTGGAACGCCGAGGTCTCGGCGAAAAAACTCCCCAGGCTGAGACAGGGGAGGACCAGGTTGTTGAGGAGATCGGCGACCGGTTGCCGCCCGAAGACGACCCGGTGCCGGCCGCTCCGCACCCGCTCGCCCCCGATGGCCCGGAGGGCGTTCTCGGCCGCCTCGGCGCCGGAATCCCCCGTGAAGTCGGCCAGGCGCGTTCCCGTGCTCCACCCGCTCCCCTTGGCGTCGGCCGCCTCGACCATGGCGGTGAGGCTGCTCAGGATGAGGGTGGATTCGTCGGCCTGGACCCCGCCGAAGGCGGGGTGGGTGGAGGCGATGGCGATCCGCTCCTGCAGGATGCTCACGTCGCCGCTCAGGATGAGACCCAGGCGGAAGATGGCCTCGCCGGATCCGGCCAGCCGGGCGAGGAGAGGGGAGCGGGAGAACACCTCCAGGCCTCGCGTGATCACCTTCCAGCCGGCCTCGACCAGATCGGAATCCGACAGGCGCAGCAGGGCGGGATCGTGGTACCGCCGGAGGCGGCGGCGCTCCCCCCCGGGACGGGGGAGCGAAACGAACTCGGGATCCGCCACGGCCGCCTGCCGCGCCTTGGCCAGTGCCCGGCGCACCCCGTCCGGGGTGAGGTCATTGGGCTCGCTGCCGAAACCGACGCGCGGACCCGCAGGGGTGCGGAAGACCGCCTGGATGCCGAGGCCGACGGATTCGAGCGACTTGGGCTCCTCGACGCCGTTGCAGGGGATGTGGGAGGTGAAATGGACGCGCGCCACGAGGCTGGTGTTGGCCGCGACGAACACCTCGGCCTCGACCAGGTCCTCCTGCCCGCGGAGCAGTTCCAGGGCCTGCCCGCCCGCCTGCGCCAGGGTCCGGGTGGGGATCATGCGGCGCCTCCCGTGAGGATGGCGCGACTGCGCAGCGTCGGGCCGCCGTTGCCCACGCGCTTGGACTGCATGGGCTGGCCCTTGCCACAGTTGGGAATGGGAACCAGGCGGAAATCCGTGCCGACGGCGTCCACCTGCCTGAGGTACGCCTGGCTGTCCGCCATGATCCCGCCGTCGCGGAAGAGCTGGCCCAGCTCGCCATTCCTGATCTCGTAGACCTTCATCGCCGAGATCCGGAAGTTCTCGCGGGACTCCGCGATGGAGGGGGTCCGGTGGCCGACCAGGTAGTAGCCGTGGTCAATCTGCTTGATGATGTCGCGGGGGTCCCGGTCCCCCCGGGCGAAGACCGTGTTGGACATCCGGATCAGGGGGATCAGCGACGGATCCGTGGCCTTCCAGTGCCCGTTGGGTTCGCCACCGAAGATGGCGGCGGTCTGCCGGCTGTTCATGAACCCCTGGAAGATGCCCCGATCAATGTGGACCACGCGCCGGGCCGGCACCCCCTCGTGATCGTACCGGTACTGGCCGAAGCCGGGCAGCGCCGGGTCGGAGAAGGCGGTGACCAGGGGCGAGGCGATCTGCTTGCCGACCTGGGTCTCGTCCAGCGACCGGAGCAGCCACGATCGTCCTGCGTACCCCGTCTCCATCTTCAGGGCGCGGTCCAGCTCGGTCGGGTGGCCGATGATCTCATGCGCCACCAGGGCGGTGAAGTGGGGATCGGTCACCACGGTGACCTCGCCCTCCGTGGTGGGGGCCGGCCTGGCGCGGGTGAGCCGCACGGCGTCCCCGGCCAACGTGGTGGCGAAGGTCCGGAAGTCCGGGAAGGACAGCATCGGGGCGCCGGGGGGATCCTGCACGCCGCGAGAGAGGACCTCCCAGCCGCGCTGGTGTCCCACGGCATCGGTGAGTTCCTGGGTCACCGCGCCCTCCTGGGACACGACATAGCACGTCCCCTGGGTGAGGGCGAAGGCCTGGTCGATCAGGGCGCCCTCGGTGCTGACGAAGAGTTCCCGACTGATCTGGGTGACGGCGGCGATGACGTTGAAGGCGATCACGGGCGCTGTGGCCTTGACGGCGCTGGATATTTCGCGGGTGAAGGCGACGATGTCCGCCAGCGGGACCGCGCGGGGATCCACCTCGAAGACGGCCGGGACCGTGTCCCGGTCCACGGGCGCGGCCGCCAGGCGAGTATCGCAGAAGGCGTCGGCCAGGCTGGGGAAGGCGGTCCTGGCGGCCGACTTCCCCCGGGCGTTGGCGATGGCGCGCGCGTGGGCGTGGCGCAGGCCCTGGCGGATCACCCGGGCCAGCCGCGCGCGATCGGCCGCGCCCAGAGCCTGCCCGTAATAGCCGGGGGCCGAGATCCCGTCCCCGGCGATGACCCGGATGCCGAAGGCTAACGCGTCGTCTTTGCCGCTGCCCTTGCTGTTCCCGTTCTCGGCCCAGGCGTACTGGGACTCGACGACCTCCAGGCGCAGGTCGGCGTAGCGGCACCCGAGTCGCCTGGCCTGGCGGCCGAGGTCGTCGGCGATGGCGGCCTTCACCTCGCCGATGAGGTCAATGGTGAGGGGGGAATCGTCCATGGAAGTCTCCGCAGCGGGGGCCCGGTCGGACCGTCGGCAGATGGGTCTGTCCTTAGCCCCGAGGCACGAAGCGAGTTCACGAAGAAGCCGGGTTGGTCCAGCCGGGGGATTATAGCCAGCCATGCCCTCTGGCGCCACCTGAATGCGGGGGCCAGGGGAC
>JACQXP010000156.1 GCA_016208645.1 Candidatus Methylomirabilota bacterium
CGTCTCCTTCATCCTCTGCTTCACGGACTTCGGCGCGCCCAAGGTCGTCGGCGGCAACTACAACGTCCTGGCCACCGACATCTACAAGCAGGTCATCGGGCAGCAGAACTTCGTCATGGGGGCCACGGTCAGCGTGGTGCTCCTCATCCCCACGGTGATCGCCTTTCTGCTGGACCGGATCAGCCATCGCAAGCAGGTGGCCCTGATCGCGGCGAAATCCGTCCCCCTCACGCCGAAGCGGCATCCCGTCCGCGACGGAATATTCCTCGCCTACTGCTCGATCATCGCGCTGCTGCTCATGGTGTTTCTGGCCACCGCCGTGTATGCCTCCCTGGTCAGGGTGTGGCCCTACGACCTCTCCTTGAGCCTCAAGAACTACAACTTCCGAAACATGGGCGGGGGGGGCTACCCCGCCTTCTTCAACAGCATCCGCATGGCCTTCTACTCGTCTGTCGTCGGAACCGTCATCACCTTCGCCGGCGCCTATCTGATCGAGAAGAGCAAGGGCATGTTCCTGCTCAGGCAGGGCGCCTATTTCCTGTCCATGCTGCCCCTGGCGCTTCCGGGGCTGGTCATTGGCCTGTCCTACATCTTCTTCTTCAACCAGCCCACCTGGGCCATCCTCGGGCTGGAAGTGCGCAATCCCTTCAACGTCCTGTACGGCACCATGGCCATTCTGGTGATCAGCAATATTGTCCACTTCTACACGGTGAGCTTCCTCACGGCCACCACCGCGCTCAAGCAGTTGGACAAGGAATTCGAGGCGGTGTCGGAGTCGTTGGGCGTCCCCTTTTACCAGACCTTCTTCCGCGTGACGGTCCCGGTCTGCATGCCGGCCATCCTGGAGATCGGGATGTATTACTTCGTGAACTCCATGGCCACCCTCTCGGCGGTCATCTTCCTGTATTCCGCGGACATCCCCCTGGCTTCGGTGGCGGTGGCCAACATGGATGATGCGGGGGACATCGCCCCCGCCGCCGCCATGTCAGTGCTCATCGTCCTGACCAACATCGTGGCTCGCCTCCTGTACGGCCTGATGACCCGGGGCGTTCATCAACGCACCCAGGCGTGGACCCAGCCCGCCTCGACGTAAGCCCACCAGGCATCCACCAGAGAAACCCCTCCGATCAGATTTCCGTTGAGGGCAAGTCACACCGCCCGCACCGCTTTCCGTGGACGGGGTTCAGCCGTGGGTCGCGAAAGATGCGGGGGTCGGTCAAGCTCGCCGATCTCCCCGACAGCCTGAGCGGAGCTAGGGGTGGAACCGAGAGGGCTTACGGGGAGGGAATGGACTCGCCGCGGTCGAGGCGGTCCACCTCGGGCAGGATCTCCTCGCGGGCGCGCGCCAGGTCTTCCTCGAAGTCGATCTCGATCCAGGGCAGATCGCCGACCTCGACCACGCCGATGGGAACCTCCGCGGCCAGCTCGCGAAAAGCGTCCTCGTACTCCAGGGAATCCTTGCCGGTCTCGATGAACTCCTCCAGGATCCCCCGCAACACCTCGGCCGCGTCGGCCGACAGGCGCAGGATCCCCACCGCCTCGCCGCGGATGCGGGGATCGCCGCTGATCTTTTTCGTCACCTCGACCACCCAGCCGTCCTCGCAGACGACCTTCTGCTCCTCGCCCGTGTCCTGGAAGCGCTCGTCCACGGCGATCGCATTCGAATCGGGGGAGGCGATCAGGCGGGCCAGCAGCTCCCGCGGATACAGCACGTCCCCATCCATGAGGAGGATGTCATCGTCGAACTCGTGCCGGGCGTGCCAGAGGGACAGGATGTTGCCGCGGGTGAACTGCTCGTTGGGGACGAAGCGCACCTCGACGTCGGCCGGGTCCCGGGCAGCCTGGGCCATGATCTGCTCTTTCAGGTGGCCCACGACCAGGACCGCCTCGTCCACGCCCAGCGCCGCGAAGGCGTCCAGGTAGCGTCGGAGCAGCGATTGTCCCCCGATCTCCATGAGGCATTTCGGGGTGGTCTCGGTGTACGGCTTGAGGCGCCAGCCGACGCCGGCAACCAGGACGATGGCGCGCATGGGCAGTCCCGGGAAGGAGAATCCCTGAAGGCGACGAACAGACGGGGCGATGCTACGCGACAGGAAACCGGGGTGTCAAGCGGAATCCCGGACGCCCGACGCCACCTTTTCCTCTGTGGTCGGATGTGCTAGAGTACCGCGATCATCGCCCGACGGAGGTCCTGACACGGCGCCGCGCCGCGCCGTCCCGGTGAGAGGAGCCCCATGGCGTATCGCGATCTGCGGGAGTTCGTGGCCGCTCTGGAGCGGGCCGGCGAGCTGCGCCGCATCCCGGTCGAGGTGGACCCGGTCCTGGAGGTGACCGAGATCACCGACCGGGTGAGCAAGCGGGGAGGCCCCGCCCTGCTCTTCGAGCGGGTGAAGGGCTCGTCCATGCCCCTCTTGATCAACGCCTTCGGCAGCCCGGCGCGCATGACCCTGGCGCTGGAGGTGAAGAGGCTGGACGATCTCGCGGCGGAGCTGCAGGAGATCCTGGAGCTCAAGGCACCCGACGGGCTGCTGGCCAAGCTCCGGATGCTGCCCAAACTTCAGGAGCTGGCCGCCGCCTTCCCCAAGGTGGTCAAGGACGGTCCCTGCAAGGAGGTCGTCCTCCGGGACGCCCCCTCCCTGGCGGGCCTCCCCATCCTCCAGTGCTGGCCGCAGGACGCCGGGCGCTACATCACCTTCCCCCTAGTCTTCACCAAGGACCCGGAGACGGGCGTCCGCAACTGCGGAACATACCGGATGCAGGTCTTCGACGAGCGGACCACCGCCATGCACTGGCACATCCAGAAGGGCGGGGCGGCCCACTACCGGAAGGCCAAGCGCCAGGGCCGCCGGATCGAGGTCGGCGTGGCCATCGGCGCCGACCCCGCCGTCTGCTTCGCCGGGACGCTACCCCTGCCGGAAGGGATCGACGAGATGCTGGTCGCCGGATTCATCCGGAAGCAGCCGGTGGAGTTGGTCCGGTGCGAGACCGTGGACGTCGAGGTCCCGGCGAACGCGGAGATCATCCTGGAGGGCTATGTGGACACGGAGGAGCTGCGGCGCGAGGGCCCCTTCGGCGACCACACGGGTTTCTACTCCCTGGCCGACGACTATCCGGTCTTCCACCTCACCTGCGTCACGCGCCGCCGCGACCCCATCTACCACACTATCATCGTCGGGCGGCCGCCCATGGAGGACTGCCACATGGCCGCCGCCATCGAGCAGATCTTCCTCCCCGTGATGCGAAAGCAGCTTCCCGAGATCGTGGACTTCCACATGCCCTTCGAGGGGATCTTCCACAACCTGGTCCTGGTCAGCATTGACAAGCAGTATCCGGGCCACGCCCGCAAGGTCATGCACGCCCTGTGGGGGCTGGGCCAGGCCATGGTCAGCAAGGTCATCGTGGTGGTGGACCGGGACGTCAACGTCCGCGACTACTCCGAGGTGACCTGGAAGGCACTGAACCACATCGATCCCCAGCGGGACATCGAGTTCGTCCTGGGCCCGGTGGAGACGCTGGATCACGCCAGACGTTTGCCCAAGTACGGATCGAAGATGGGCGTGGACGCCACCCGCAAGTGGCCCGAGGAGGGATTCACCCGCCCCTGGCCCGACGAGATCGTGATGGATCCCAGGGTGAAGCAACTCGTGGATCGCCGCTGGCCCGAGTACGGGATTGAGTAGAGAGCCAAGACCTTGCTCTCGCCAAGGACGCCAAGAACCGCCACGGTTCTGCTCCGGGGATCGCTATGACGCGGTTGTCATGACAGAGAATGAGATTGGCAAGATCGTGGTGGATGCTGCCTCAACTTCGGTGAAGGCCTGATCAAGGACGGCATTGTTCGCATCGTGAACGGCCTCGAGAACGGCCAGTGACACAGCCGCCCGACAGTGCCACCGCCGGTCACAACATGGATGCTCTTGATTATTATATTGGCGAGCTTTGCGTGCTTGGCGAGAGAAGGTCTTCTCGGGGAACGCACGCCGAGAGCACCCCGAGGCATAGAGCGTGAAACTCGACATGCGGCTGGGGGGTCCGTTATCGGGGGCGGCCGAGCAGGCCCGCCAGGCCGAGGCCATGGGCTTCGACGGGGCCTGGACCTCGGAGACGCAGCACGACGCCTTCCTGCCCCTGATCCTGGCGGCCGAGCACACGACGCGGCTGGCGCTGGGCACCAGCATCGCCGTCGCCTTCGGGCGCAGCCCCATCGTCACGGCGCACCTGGCGTGGGACCTGGCCGCCCTGTCCCAGGGGCGTTTCCTCCTCGGGCTGGGCACCCAGGTCAAGGGCCACATCGAGAGGCGCTACGGCCTTCCCTGGGACGCGCCCGGCCCCCGCCTCCGCGATTCCGTCCGGGCCCTGCGAGCGATCCGGGATTGCTGGCAACACGCGACGCCTCTCAACTACCGGGGCGAGTTCTACTCCCACAGCCTGATGACCCCCTTCTTCAACCCGGGCCCCATCGCCCACCCTCGCATTCCCGTCCACATCGCCGGCGTCCAGCCGTTCATGTGCCGCCTGGCGGGCGAGCTGTGCGACGGCTTCCAGGTCCATCCGTTCCACTCGGTGAAGTACCTGCGCGAGGTGGTGCTGCCCAACGTGGAGGAGGGCCTCAAGGCGAGCGATCGAAAGCGGACGGACATCTGCCTGGCCAGCTCCGCGTTCATCGTCACCGGCAAGACCGCGGCCGAGATGGAAGCCGCCCGGCGCAGCGTCAAGAGCCAGATCGGCTTCTACGCCTCGACGCCGAACTATCGCGTCATCCTGGACTGTCACGGCTGGGGGCAAGTGGCCAAGGACCTGACGCGCAGGTCCGTGCAGGGGGATTGGGAGGGGATGGCCGCCCTCATCACCGACGAGATGCTGGACGCCTTCGCCGTCGTGGGGATGCCCGACGAGGTCCCCGGGAAGCTCCGCCAGCGCTACACCGGCCTCCTGGACCGCCTGGCCGTGTACGAGACTCTCTCCCCCGAGGGCGACCTCACCGCCCAGCGCGCCCTCCTCACGGCCTTCCCCCGCTGACGCCGGCTCCCCGGCTCAACCCCCACCCGTCCCGGGTTGGGGTCAGGCCTTGATAATTTGCTTATGGTCCTTCACCGGTTGGGCTTCACGAGCGCTTCCGGATTGACCGGGTACCGCGGGGCTTCCCCTTGCAGGACCCGCAGGACCTCCTCGGCCGCGGCCCGGGCCATGCGCATCAGGCCATCCTCCGTCACGCTGCCCAGGTGGGGCGTGAGGAGGACGTTTGGAAGGCCCGCCAGGGGATGACCGGGCCGGATCGGCTCTGCCTGCGGCCCGGCCCAAGCCACGGCCTCGGTCTCCGCGGCGAGGAGATTCCACCCGACCTGGTGGATGGGTTCCGTCACCAGCACCTTGGGTTTCATGGACGATTGAGATCCATTCCCATGAACCGCCGGGTCACTTCTCGACGACGCCGAGATTCTTCAGGACGCCGTCCAGCTTCAGGATGTCGAAGATGAACTCCCCCTGCGCGATCCGCTGGCGGAGCTGCTGTTCCTTGGCCAGGCCGGCCTGCGCCGTGCCCAGGATCTCGACCGTATGTTACTGTGGGATCACCACGACGCCGTCTGCGTCCCCCAGGATGATGTCGCCGGGGCGCACGGCGATGCCACCGCAACTGATGGGCAGATTGATGGAGCCCGGGGAATCCTTGAACGGGCCCATGGGCAATACCCCGCGCGCGAACACCGGGAAGCCGACGGCGGCCAGCCCCTCGGCGTCCCGCGTGGCCCCGTCAATGACCAGCCCGGCGATGCCGTGCACCTTGCAGGAATAGCCCAGCAGGTCCCCGAACACCGCCGCATCCTTGTAGCCCCCCGCGTTGACGACCAGCACGTCTCCCGGCTTCGCCAGCGTGGCCGCCTTGTGGATCATCAGATTGTCGGCCGGAAAGGTCCGGACCGTGAAGGCGGGTCCCAGCAGCTTGGCCCCCGGCCAGGCCGGCTTGATCTCGGCCGCCATGCTGTTCCCCCGCCCCATGGCGTCCGACACGACGCCGGTCGGGATCCCCTCGAATCCCTTCACCAGGGCCGGATCGGGCCGAACAAAGTTGCGCACGATGATGTTCATGATAGCCTCCTGGGGTGGAAAGGAGCATTCGTGGAGATGGGCGAGAGCCGGGCGCACTCGCTCCCGGCCATTTCTTTTTTTTCGTGACCCCCCCTCCGATACGCCTGTCCCGGAAAACACGCAATCGGAATGTCCTGTGGGGATGCGAAAGGATCGGAAGGCCAGACGTTTCTCGGTGAGGTTCAGAAGAGACTGAGTCTGAACGTTCAGAAACGAGGAGGATGGACTCGGTGGCTCCGGCGAGGCTCGGGGTTCAACCGTCGGTCCTTCGTACCGCGGCTTGCGTGAGCGGTCTCCGATTGATGGCTACCTCGTGGTGTGAGGATTGAGTCCGTATTCACTGTGCTCCTCTGTCTCCGCTCGATGCCCGTGAAATCCACCTTGCCAAGTTCCCCCCGGTGTGCGTATGCTTGGGGCATCGGAGGCCGGCCATGCCTGATGAACCGGCGAAAATTCGCCCGGTACCTGATCCACCTCCCACGCCTGCACAAGCCCAAAGTTCCCGCACCCATCAAGGCCGGGGTGGGTTGGACCCGCAACCTGGGTGAAGCGGGAACCTGTGTGGACCTGACCGAGCGCCTCCAGCCTGGGACCCCCCTCCGCGTTCGTCTCCAGACGGATCGCGGCCCCATCGAGGTGGAAGCCCAGGTGGTCTGGGCC
>JACQXP010000044.1 GCA_016208645.1 Candidatus Methylomirabilota bacterium
AACGCCATCATTGCCCTGCGCTGTTCCAAGCTGAGTGGCCGCTTCGAGGATTTCTGGGAGCGCCGCGCCCAGAGCCGCGTGGCCTCATGATCCCTTTCTCACAAATCTGTCGTGCACCCCTGTTGTGCCGCCAGAGTAAGACGTAGCGCACCTACGAGAGTCACTTCCGTTGACCGGGACTGTCGTGCGGCGGCGGTGAAATGGGGGAACGCATGATAACCGTCCAGAAGAGCCTGCGGATTTCCGGCGAGATCGCAAGGGCCATCGAAGAGTCGGCCGAGCCCTCCGGTCGCGACTTTACTGCGGTGGCGAACGAGCTGCTGGTGGAAGCCACGAAGATGCGCCGCTGTCCGGGAATACTTTTGGCGGGGGGGCCCGGCGGGCGGCGGGCGATCATCGCGGGCACGGGTCTCGCCGTCTGGGAGGTCCTTGCCACTTACGAGAGCCTGGGTCGGAACCTCCGCCGCTTGAAGCGGGCCTACCACTGGCTCTCTGAGTCTCAGCTCCGCGCTGCGCTCGGCTCACGAGCGGTGCGGTCATGCGCCATCGCAGGGTTTCGAGGCTCCGACTGCGGCACGCAAGCTCGCCGGAAGCTGGCTGGCGACAATAACTACTTTGGCTTGTTCCCCTTCGTGCCGTCCCGCGCGGCATCCAGCTCGGCCTGGAGGCGGCCCAGGCGGGTATCTCGATCGCGGACGAAGCGCTCGATCCCCTCCAGCACCCACTCGGGTGACAGGTGGGCTTCCTCGATCACCTCGTCCAGCGTCCCACCGGTGCGCCAGCGATTGTCCCAGTCGGAGGACATCGCGTACTCCTCCGCCACCTTGTTGAACAGCCAATCGTGCATGAGCCAGCGCGCCTGGGTCGTGAGGACGGTCGAGTCCGCGCGGTCGCCGGCCGACAGCACCTGCTGGACGTACTCCTTGGGTTGCAGCGCGAAGAGCTGCGGGCTGGCCGCGTAGACGATCTTCACGTTCAAGTCTCGCTTGTCCAGCTCCGGCAGGATCTTCACGAGGCTGACCATGGCGCTGGTGCCCTGCACGATCAGGACGCCCCCCTTCGGCCGGCCGGGGCGGTACTCCCGCACCAGGTAGGTCCCGCGCGCCGCCTCGAAGTGGGACGCCATGCCCAGCTTGGCCCGGTCGGGGATCTCGATCGGCGGCCGGGTCAGGTGCAGGACGACGATGGGCACGTCCTGCCGGAGTGCCGCGCCCAGCAGCACCGGCACCTCGTTGTATTCCCACGGGTACAGGTTGATCACGTGCCCCTCGGGGAAGAGCTGCGTCACGCCGGGCTCGAAGATGCCGAAGTGGGTGCGGCTGTCGTCGGCCGTCTCGGGTCCGGAATGGCCGGCCACCCAGATGACCTTGCCCACCTTCCACTGGCAGTCCTGCGCGAGCTGGCTGAGCAGGCGCAGCATGCCGTACTTCAGATAGGAGAAGGATCCATACGTGGAGCAGGCCCCCCAGAAGCCGTCAAAGGCATCTTCCGGGTTGGGCGCGAAGTTGACGGTGGTCATTCCCGCCAGCATGCCGGAGTTGGCGAACTCGGTGATCTCGGTGGGGAGCAAGACGCCTTCGGGGGTGCCGAAGCGTTCATACCGGCCGTAGCCGGGGAACTCCCCGTAGCCCTTGGCGAACCCGCTGATGTTCGTCGAGTCCGCCAGGTCGGCCGAGCAGGCGATGACCAGCGGGCGGCCGTACTCCTTCGCCCCGAACGCGTTGACCCACGCCCCCCATTTGGCCAGCGCCGCGCGATTGGCCGTCGAGGTCCCCGGCTTGACGTATATGTCGGCGGGGTAGTTCCGGTAATCGTAGAGCCGCGGGTCCTGGTAAGGAGTGCCCCGCCTGGCCAGCCGGAAGGCCGGGATCTCCTGGGGGACGCTGTCCCCCAGTGCGACGAGCGTGTCCGCCAGGTAATCCACCAGGCCCTGGTCGCGGTGGAGGACCTCGATCACCGCCTTCAGGTTGGCCTCGAACTCGGCGCGGCGCAGGGCGGCATCGCCGGGCGCGGGGCCGCCGAAGTTGGTGAATTGCGCCCCGTACTTCTCGGCGAAGGGGCGCTTGGTCTGCCAGAACAGATCGGAATTCATCGGGTGCGGGGCGCCGTGGGACGGATTATCGTACTTGAGGTAGCCGCGCCCCTTGCGCGTCTTGACCCAGGCCACGCTGGGGACACGAGTGGGGTTCGGGCCCAGGGCCATGGTCAGGATGGCCTGCGTCACCGGCCCCCATTCGTTGCCGAATTCCGCGCTGGACACGCGCCAGCCGTGCGAGGCGAACCAGTCGGTGGGGGTGCCGTACACGACGCTGCTCACGGGATGGTCGTCAATCCCGTAGTCATTCCAATCCACCACGAAGTAGAGGTTGTCGAGGGCCAGTCCCCAGGCCGAGTTCATCGTCTCGTGGGCGGCCCCGGGGGTGAGACCGGCATCCCCCTCAAAGGCGAAGACCTTGACCCCCTCGGCGCCGGCCCGCTTCAGGGCCAGGGCCAACCCGGCGGCCGCGGGGCTGCCGTGGCCGGAGGGACCGGTGTTGAACTTGAGGAACAGGGTCTTGCCTTCCATCTCGGCGTGTCCCGACAGCCCGCCGCGACGCCGGAACTTCACCAGGTCCTCCCAGGTCAGCATGCGCTTGTCGGGATTGGGGACGAGATACCGTGCGTCGCCGGTCTGCTTGTACTTGATGCGGAGCGCCTCGTTCAGGAGCGCCAGGGTACAGTACACGAGGGGAATCGTGTGGCCGCCGACCAGGACGAACCGGTCGCCGAATCGCTTTTCCGGGTGGCGGATGTCCCAGCGCATCACGCCGCTGAGCAGCGTGACCAGCAACGCGTGCACCTTGGAGCGGGATCCCCCGGGGTGACCGCTCTGGCGATAATTGAGAATGACATCAATGAGCTGGTCAATCAGGTCCTTGGTCTTCTCCCAATGATCGAATTCTCGACTGAGTTCCCCATAACGCTGTGCGATGCGTTCCTCGGCTGCGGCATCCATGCGCGACTCCCTTTCCCTGGTGTGCAGTGGTTCGATGTGCCTCGACGAATTCCCCGGCGCTGCGTTCGCGTGCGGCCTGCCTGCGGCGGCGAGCTGATCCTTTTCGGAACCATACGCCGCGGCAGAGGACCGGTCAAGCGTCCCCACCGTCTTCCACGGCTTTGTTTGGCGTTGCAGTCCAAGTCGGCCGGAGGCAGGGGGGAAGGGGGTGCCGACGAGGGTCCCGCGGAGCGGAGGGGCTGCCGCGGAGTAGGGGAGTGTGGTGAGCGGTGAGGCCGGATGGAGACGCCCGGGGTCCGCTATCGCCCGCGGACCCCGGGCGGAACCGCCTATGCCTTGCCGACCTTCACGCCGGCCAGCTCTTCCAGCAAGGTGATCACCCCCGAATGATCCATCTGGCCGCGACCCTTGACCCGGAGGCCCGAAAACAGCTCCCGGACCAGGGCGGTGGTGGGAAGGGGGACACCCAGGCTCTCCCCCGCCTCCATGATGAGGTTGAGGTCCTTGTAGTGGAGGTCCACCTTGAACCCTGGCTGGAAGGCGTGCTGGAGGTAGTTGTTCCGCTTCTGGTCCAGGCACTTGCTGCCGGCCAGGCCGCCGCTCAGGGCGTTGATCATGAGCTCCAGGTCAATGCCGGCCTTGGTCCCCAGCACCAGCGCCTCGGCGATGGCGGTGAGGTTGATGGCCACGATGATCTGGTTGGCCAGCTTGACGAAGCCGCCCGAGCCGATGGGGCCGATGTAGGTGATCGTCTTGCCCATGGCCTGAAAGATGGGGAGGACCCGATCGAAGACGGCCCGCTCGCAGCCCACCATGATGGAGAGGGTCCCCTCGATGGCTCCCTTCTCGCCGCCGGACACCGGGGCATCCAGCATCTTCACCCCGCGCTTGGCCACCTCGGCGGCCACCTTCTGGGAGACGATGGGCGAGATGGTGCTCATGTCCAGGAGGAGGAGGCCGCTCCGCGCCCCCTCCAGGATGCCGTGTGTGCCGAGCACCGCCTGCTCGACGTGGGGAGAATTGGGGAGCATGGTAATGACGACGTCGGACTTTTCCGCGACCTCCTTGTTGGAGGAGGCCACGGCCGCGCCGGCCGCGGCCAGCTCTTTCAGCGGCTCGGGGACGATGTCGTAGCAGAGGACCGGATAGCCCGCCTTGAGCAGGTTCTTGACCATGGGTTTGCCCATGATGCCGGTGCCGACCACTCCGAGCTTCTCTTTCATGGGGACGCGCCTCCTTGCGGGGGGAAGATCCGGGGATCCTCCGATGGGAATGAGCACGGAACCGCTAGTTTGCCCCGGCCGGGCGGGAAGACAACGGGCGGAACCATTGTTCCGCCCCGGGTCTCACGACGGTGGGGATGCGGGGCTACCGCCCCAGGACTTCCGGGTTCAGCAGGTTGGGCGGACGCTGGCCGGTGAGGCCGGCGATGCAGTTCTGGGCCGCCATCATGGCCATCTTGGCTCGGGTTTCGACGGAGGCGCTGGCGATGTGGGGGGCCAGCACCGCGTTCTTCATCCCGATGAGCGCCCGCTCGCACTTGGGTTCCTTCTCGTACACGTCCAGGCCGGCCCCGGCGATCCTGCCGTCCTTCAGCGCCTTGACCAGGGCCTTCTCGTCCACCACCGGCCCGCGGGATGCGTTAATGAGGACGGCCGTCTTCTTCATCAACGCGAACTCGGCATGGGACATGTAATGGGTGGTTTCGGCGAAGAGCGGGACGTGCAGGCTGACGAAGTCGGACTCGCGCAGCAGCGTCCGCTTGTCCACGTACATGACCCCGTATTCCCGCTCCGTGGCCTCGTCAACGCGCTGGACATCGGTGTAGATCACGCGCATGTCGAAGCCCCTGGCCCGCCTGGCCACGCCCTTGCCGATCCGGACGAAGCCCACGATCCCCAGCGTCTTGCGATGCACGTCATGCCCCAGGAACTGCATGAGGCCCCAGCCCTTCCATTTCCCGGTGCGGAAGAACTTGTCCGCCTCCACCACCCGCCGTGCCGTCGCCAGCAACAAGCACCAGGTGAAATCGGCGGTGGTATCATCCAGGACGCCCGGGGTGTGGGTGACCATGATCCCGCGCCGGGTACAGGCCTTGACGTCAATATTGTTGAAGCCCACGGCGATGTTGGAGATGATCTTCAGCTCCGGGCACTGGGCCAGGATCTTCTCGTTGAAGAGGCAAGAAAGCAGGGTAACGGCGCCGACCTTGCCCTGCAGTCTCTTGACGAGTTGGTTGGGGGTGACGGGGAGGTCGCGCTGGTTCGATTCGACGTCGAAGTGCTTGCTGAGCAGGTTCAGGGCCTCGTCGAAAATTTTTCGGGTTACCAGAACCTTCGGTCTCACCCAGGCCTCCTTTGCAGAGGATGTTTTCAGGAAACAGGAGAAAACGACTGACAATTTATTGGTGCACCGTTCACGTGTCAAGTCCTTTTCGCGGTTTTCGCGGGGGCCAGGGGCCAGCTATGCGGCGTTTTCAGGGGGTTATGGCCGTTCCCGACGGGGGTCCAGTCGGGGCGGGAGCATGCGGGAAATCAGGCACCCCCACTGGGATATTCGGACTTACTTCTGACCTCATCGCGAATGTCGAATTTGGTTCCGGCGAGGCCGGGTTAGCGTTCTCCGGGGCCCCTCCCGCGGCCGGCTGTGAGGGCGGGGATCGGGGCGGCGACTGATCGTCTTGACACTCAAAGAAGTCCGGTGATACAAGGGGTTCGCCTGCATTCGTGTGACAGACAGCATCTGCCGGCGAACGCGCAGGGCCGGCGGGGACGGAGGGATCGTCCAAGACAGAAGGGGGGCGTCATGCCGATAGAGCCAGGGGTGGTCGGCGAGGTTCAGCATCGCGTCACGCCGGAGACCTTTGCCAGCCAGTGGGCGAATCCGGGGATCGAGGTCCTGGCCACGCCTGTCGTGGTGGGCTGGCTGGAGGCTGCGGCGATCCGTGCCGTGCAACCCTTTCTGGAACCGGGCCAGGGGAGCGTTGGGACGATGGTCTCGATGAAGCACCTTGCGGCCACCCCGGCCGGGATGACGGTCCGGGCCACGGCCACCGTGACGGAGGTGGATGGTCGGCGAATCCGCTTCAGCGTGGAGGCCCACGACGAGAAGGAGAAGATCGCCGAAGGCGAGCATGAGCGATTCATCGTGAACATGGCCAAGTTCCTGGATCGGGTCGCGCAGAAGGCCCAACCTCAATGAGAAACGGACAACGGACAACTGACAACCGACCAACCGTGCCCTTCAGAGAGATGGCCGGTCGTCAGTTGTCGGTTTGAAATTGTCCATTGGAATGGCACTCGATGCTACATACAGGTGCCTCAGTACTGCGAGTTGATGGGGCCCAGGGGGAGGGCGGCGGCCAGGTCCTGCGCACGGCGCTGGCCCTGTCGGCGATACGCGGGGTGCCGGTCGAGATCCACTCGATCCGCGCCCGCCGGAAGACCCCCGGCCTTCAGGCCCAGCATCTCACGGCCGTGACCGCGCTGGCAGCCGTGTCGGGGGCCCGGGTGGAAGGAGCGCATCTGGGCTCCCAGCGGGTGCGCGTTGTTCCCGGGCCCATCCAGCCCGGCGAATACCGCTTCGACGTGGGGACCGCCGGCTCGACGGCGCTGGTCCTCCAGGCGCTCCTGGTCCCCCTGGCCCTGGCAGGGGGTCCGTCACGGATCACGCTGACGGGAGGAACGCACGTCCCCTGGAGCCCCCCGGCGGACTACATGCAGGAGGTGTGGCTTCCCGCCCTGGCCGATCTGGGCCTCTGCGCCCGCCTGGATGTGGGCCGGTGGGGATTCTACCCCAAGGGCGGCGGCCGGATCGTCGTGGAGGTCGAGGGCGGCGCGGACCTGCGCCCGATCTCGCTGCTTCACCGGATCGGGGGACTCCGACTTCGAGGGGTGTCCGCCGTGGCGAACCTCCCCCGCGGGATCGCGGAGCGGCAGCGGGATCGCGCGCTCCGGCGTCTGGCAGCGGAGGGGCGCGATGCCGAGATCGCGGTGACCGAGGCGGAGTCTCCCGGGACGGGAAGCTTCCTGATGCTGGTGGCCGAGGTGGGGGGGCTGCGCGCCGGCTTCTCCGCATTGGGCGAGCGGGGGAAGCCGGCAGAGCAGGTGGCGGATGAGGCGGTGAACGCCCTCCTTGAATTTCTCAAGGGCGAGGCCGGGTGTGACCCGCATCTGGCGGACCAGTTGGTTCTCCCGATGGCCCTCACCCCCGGGACCTCGCGGCTCACCACGTCGCGGGTCACGCGGCATCTGCTCACCACGGCCCAGGTCGTCCAGCAGATCCTCGGGTGTCTCATGCAAATCGGAGGGGAAGAGGGAAGCCCCGGCGCGGTGACCATCGAGGGGGTGGGAACGAGAGTCGAGAGTCGAGAGTCGAGAGCCGAGAGACCGGAGGTGAGAGCCGAGAGCAGAGAGCCGAGAGGGGAGAGGGGAGAGCCGCGAGCCGAGAGACCGGAGCCGGGCGCCCTGCCTGCCGCGACCTGTCTGCGTGCGACGCACAGGCAGGCGAACGCGGCGCAGGCAGGCGGGCGGCGAGCCGCCACATCCGAAATCCGAAATCCGCAATCCGAAATCGTTCCGTCCCCGCTGATCCGGAAGGCGCGGGCGGAGGACGTGCCCGCCATCCAGAAGCTGGTGGCACACTTTGCCGTGCGGGGAGACCTCTTGCCGCGAACCCTGAACGAGCTCTACCAGCATCTGCGGGACTTCTTCGTCTGCCAGGTGGACGGAGAGGTGGTAGGCATCTGCGCCCTCTCGGTGTACTGGGAAGACTTGGCGGAGGTCCGCTCCCTGGCCGTCCAGGAAGTCCATGGGGGCAAGGGCCTGGGCGCGACCCTGGTCAACGCGTGTCTCGCGGAGGCGGCGAGCCTCGGGGTCCGACGGGTCTTCGCCCTCACCTATCGTCCGGGCTTCTTCGAGAAGCTGGGATTCCGCAGCATCGACAAGCGGGAGCTGCCGCAGAAGATCTGGAAGGATTGCATCAAGTGCGCAAAATTCGCCTGCTGCGACGAGACCGCCCTCATTCGGGATACGTGAGGCCCCCCCTCCCAGACCCTCCCCCGCAGCGGGGGGAGGGCTGGGTGGGGGCGGAATGCGTGAGGTGTGATTCGAGGAAGAAGGTCAGCGGGCCCAGCGGCCAGCGGGGGCGCTCGTGAGTAAGTCGTGCGAGAAGTGTGGCAAGGAGATGCCGGACGGCGGCCTGGCCTATGAGGTGAAGATCCAGGTCTACGCCGATTTCGACGGGGTCCTGCCCCAGGTGGAGACGGCCGAAGAACTGGAGGCGCGCCTGCACGAGCTGGTGGCGGCCATGGAGGAGGCGGATCCGGACGAGCTGATGCAGGAGGTCTTCCACGAGGAAGTGCACCTGGTCTGTCGCGCCTGCCGAGTCCGGTACCTGGCAAATCCCTTGAACCTCCCCCTGCCCGAGAGCCTGCCGTGAGCCGGGACATCCGTCCGGCGTGATGGGGGACGCCTCCAGGGCATCCCGGGCCCTGGGGGAGCGGATGCTTCAGCACATCCTTACGGAGATCGTGGGCGCGTTGCAGGACCGGTAGGGGCCGGGGGTTCCGGTTCGAGGGCGCAAGGCGCGAGGGAGGGGAGCCATGCAGGAGCTGGAGCGGGAGCTGGGCCTCCTCCTGGAGGCGGCGGCGGGCAGGCCCCCGGCCGCGCAGCGCGAGCACGTCCTGGAGGCCCTCAGATCCACGCTGTCCAGGGCCTTCTCCCTCCAACCCGACGGGTTGGCCATCCTGGTGCTCAACCGGGAGCGGACGATGCTCCAGTTCGTGTACCCGTCCGAGCTGGCCGAGGGGGGCCGGAACAGGTTTCCCCTCACGATCTCCAGCCTGGCCGGCCGCGTGATCCAGACGGGACGGAGCGTCCTAATGAACACCGTGCGGGACGTGCCCCACCTGGGAATCTACGAGCGGATCCGGATCAAAGAGAGCGTCCCCCGGGACATCCAGAAACTCCTGGCGGTTGCCGTGAATGGTCCGGACGGAAAGCCGCAGGCGGTGATCGAGATCAGCCGTCGCGGAAAGAGTCCCGCGGAAGCGGGACCAGACTTTCGCCCCGAAGATCAACAACTCCTGGAGCGGCTGGCCGGTGCCGCTGCCCCGGTCATGATGCAGGCCTTCGCGGGATAGGGCGGGGCGGGCGGTGGAGGGCGGCGGGCAGAAGGATCCGATGGGCGTGCAGGCCACCGGTGGGAACACCGGGATCTACTACCATCCATCCTTCAGCCGTCGGAGCTATCTGACGACGGGGCGGCGGCTTGCCGATTTCCCTGCGGCCCTCGACCCGCTCCTCCGGCACCCCCACGTTACCCTCTGCGAGTGCCCCCCGGCCACGGATGCGCTGATCCTGCTGGCCCACGAGCCGGGCCTGATCCCCCAGGTGGAGGCGGACCCCCTCTGATCCACGGCGCGCGTCTCCGTGGGAGGCGTCGTGGAGGCGATGGGGCGGGTCGCCGCCGGCGAACTCGCCAACGCCTTCTGCTTCATCGGTGCGGGCGGGCATCACGCCGGGCGGAATTTCTTCGGGGGCTACTGCTGCTTCAACGACGTGGTCATCGCGCTCCGTCAGGCGCGGCGGACCGGGCGGCTGCGCCGCGTGGCCATCCTGGACACGGATGCGCATCACGGCGACGGGACGCGGGATCTGGTGGCGGCGGACCCGGACGT
>JACQXP010000157.1 GCA_016208645.1 Candidatus Methylomirabilota bacterium
AACGAACCGCCCCTCGGCAGCCGGGGAGGCGACCGTGAGCGGAGCAGCGTTCTCGGGCCGGGAGAGGCCCCCGTCCTTGCGCACCCGCCAGAAGTGGATCGCCACCAGGAGGCCGAGCACCGCGGGCAGGATGGCGACGTGGAGGACGTAGAAGCGCAGGAGGGCGCCCTGGCCGACCTGGTGGCCGCCGAGCATCAGCACCCGGATGGTCTCCCCGATCCAGGGGGGGTAGCTGGCGATGCTGGTCCCCACGGTGATGGCCCAGAAGGCAAGCTGATCCCAGGGGAGGAGGTACCCCGTGAAGCTCAGGAACAGCGTCACCAGCCAGAGGAGGACGCCCAGGACCCAGTTGAACTCCCGGGGCGGGCGGTAAGAGGCCGTGTAGAAGACGCGGCACATGTGGAGGAACACCAGGGCCACCATCCCGTGGGCCGCCCACCGGTGCATGTTCCGGAGGAGGAGGCCGAAGGAGACGGCGAACTGGAGGTCCTTCATGTTGTGGTAGGCCCAGTCCGTCGCCGGGATATAGAAAAACATGAGGAGGAACCCGGTCACGAAGAGGATGACCATGAGATAAAAGGTGACCATCCCCAGGGCCCAGGTGTAGGTCAGGCGGAGGCTGTTCGGATGGACCTTGGCCGGGAGCAGGTGGAGGAAGAAGTTGGTGACCATGGTGGCCATCCGGTCCAGGTCCGTCACCGGATAGCCGTGCCGGAACACCGACTTCCAGGGCCGGCTCGAGGTCACGCGATGGATGGTCCCGCTCGTCTGTCCGTTGCTCATCGCCGCTCCTAGACTTTCAGGACATCCCCCCTCCCCACGACGGCGGCCGTGTCCACCACCAGGCGGCCGTCGGGGGAGAGACTGACCCGATAGAAATCCAGCGGCCGGGGGGCCGGCCCCTGGAGGACCCGCCCGTCCTGGGCGAACACGCTGCCGTGGCACGGGCAGCGGGAGTGGGTCTCCTTCCACTGGGCGTTGGGTGGGACGAATGGCCCGGTGGTGCACCGGAGGTGGGTGCAGATGGCTGAGAGTGCGCGGAACCCATCCGCCTCGCGGAGGATGAAGATCCGCTGCTCCTCCAGAAACGTCGCCGAGCCGGGGGCGTACTCCTCGGGCCGGCCGACCTTCAACTGGGTAGGGCCCTCGTAGACGACGTTAGGGAAAAGGAAGCGGATGTTGGCCACGGCCGGACCCACGATGGAGAGCAGGAACCCGCACCACCCCGTCCCCAGCAGGACGCGGCGCGAGACCCGCCCCTCGTTGGGGCCGGTGGACTCAGACGGAAACCCAGGCTTCGGCATAGCGGAAGGCCTCCATGCTGATGGCGCCCGTGGGACAACGGATGGCGCACAGGGCGCAGCGGATGCACTTCGTGGCGTCCATAATCATCACCGTCGCTGTCCCTGTCGCTGTCGCGCTAGTGATTGCCGATTGCCGATTGCCGATTGCCGATTGGGGGGAGCCGGTGACGAGCTGCACAAGGGCGGTCACGGCCTCGTCTCCGGTGATCTGGCTCACGGGAACCATGCGCAGGCAATATTCGGGGCAGATGTCCACGCACCCGCCGCACAGGATGCACTGCCTGGCGTCGAAGATCGGGTGGATGCCGCACCGGACACACCGCCGGGCCTGGGCTTGCGCCGTCTCGTCCGGGTACTTCAGCTCCACCTCGGCGATGCCGATCCGTCGGTCAATGGGAAGGGTCGGTGGTTCCCGTCGCCCCGCCGCGCGGTATCCGGGATAGACGCGGGGCAGGCGCGGGCCCTCGACGGGCGGCCCCAGGAGGGCCTGCCGGGCATGGTCCACCCGCACCCAGGTCACTTCTGCCGAGGCAGCCAGGCGCCGGCCGCTCAGGTACTCGTGGATGGAGCGGGCGGCCCGGTGCCCATTGGCCACGCCCTCGATGAAGATCCGGGGGCCGAAGGCCACGTCGCCCCCCGCGTAGATCCCGGGGGCGGTGGTGGCCAGGGTCTCCGGGTTCACCTGGATCGTCCCGCGCGGGGTAATCTCCACGCCGTCCGCGGGGGTCAGGAACTCCAGGTCCGCCGTCTGCCCGATGGCCAGGATCACCGAGTCGGCGGCCAGCACCTGCTCGGTCCCCTCGATGACCTGGGGGTTGAAGCGACGCTGCTCGTCGAAGACGCGGCGCACCTGAAGGGTCTCCAGGCCGGCCACCTTGCCGTCCCGACCGACGATGCGCTTGGGCCCCAACCGGGGATGGATGGTGAGGCCCTCCGCCAGGGCCTCCTCGATCTCGAAGCGCTGGGCCGGCATCTCCTCCCAGGACTCCAGGCAGACCACCCGTACCTCGCGGGCGCCCGTGCGCACGGCCTCGCGGGCCACGTCCATGGCCTCGCGCATGGCCGCCACCGGATCCACCTGGGGCTGGTGCAAGGCGGCCCGGGCGGCATCCAGGGCGGTCAAGACCTCGACCTCCGCCACCTCGCGGGCCGCCGTGCGAGCCGCGTCCATGGCCACGTCCCCCCCGCCCACCACGATCACCCGCTGGCCCAGGTCCACCTTGAAGCCCAGGTTGATGTTGAGGAGGAACTCCACGCGTTGGTGCGAAGCTCCACGCCCAGGGCCAGCACCGCCTGGATCTCGGCCCGCACCAGGTCCCGGGGCAGGCGGTACTCGGGGACGCCGAGCATGAGCATGCCGCCCGGAGCCGCTTGCTTCTCGAAGACGGTCACCCGGTAGCCGAGGAGGGCCAGGTCGTGGGCACAGGTGAGGCCCGCCACCCCGGACCCCACCACGGCCACGCGCTTCCCCCTCCCCGAATGCAGCATCCGACCGAGCCGGCGCAGTTCCGTGGCATCGTCCGCGTTCCGGATCTCGCGCACCGCCGGTGCCGCCTCCACCAGGGGCAGGCCGGTTGTCTCCACGGCCGGCCGGTCGCGAGCGGCGCGCAGGGGTGCCTCGACGCCGTAGCGATCTGTCACGAAGCGCTTGAGGGCGCGGATGGCGATGGGCGCGTCGATGTCCCCCCGGCGGCAGGCCACCTCGCAGGGCGCCGCGCAGACGCGGCCGCAGATGGAGGCGAACGGGTTGGGTTCCCGCGCGATGACGTAGGCCTTTTCCGGGTCCCCGTCGGCGATGGCCGTGACGTATCCGCGCGCGTCCGTGTGCACCGGACAGGCGTCCTGGCATTTGATCTGTCGGCGCCAGTACCGGAAGTCCGGGACCTCGACTCGAAATCCTGGCCGGGACATGCCGTCTGCCATCTCTACTTCTTCCGACCGCCGGCGCGCAGGAACTCCACCAGGTCGGCCAGGTCGCGGCCTTCCAGGTTCGGCCAGGGGAGGCCGCGAGTCCGGGCCTCCTGCGCCATGGCCGACCCGTGGTTCCACATGGCCGCGGCGATCTCGATGGGCGATGCCTTCCCCAGGGTCTTCGTCAGGTCGGGCGCGCCGGCCCCGCCCCGCCCCGCCGGCCCATGGCAGGCGGCGCACCCCTTGCTCGCGAAGGTGTCACGCCCCCGGGCCGATTTTCCCGGCTCGTCGAAGTAGTGCAGGCTGTACAGGTGGGCGACCAGATCGGCCATCTCCTGGCCGGTCAAGTTGGGGACCGGAATGCCGAGCTCAGCCATCTTCTTCCAGATGGCCGGACCATGGTTCCACATGAGGGCGCCCACCTCGGTCAATCCTCGCTTCTGCCCCTCGCGGGTGCGCCTCAGGCTGGGGCCGATGCCGCCCGGGGCGTCCCGCCCGCCGTGGCACGTGGCGCACCGCTTCTCCTCGAAGACGCGGGCGCCGGTCTGGGGGTTCCCGGGCAGCAGGTAGATGGCGCCCTCCGGCCCGCCCCGCCCGGCGGAACGGATGAAGGCCAGAAGGTCGGCGATGTCCCCGCCGCTGAGCTGGGGCCGCGTGATGCCCAGTTGCTGCATCATGGCCTGCATCTGGGGTCCGTGATTCCACATCGCAGTCGCAAGAGAGATGGGCGAGACGTACCGCTTGAACCGGTCCAGGGACGGCCCGACCCCGCCACCGGCGCTGCCCACGGCATGGCAGCGCAGGCATCCCCGGTCCCGGAACATGTCCGCGCCCCGCTTCGGGTCGCCGGGCGCGTCCAGATAGCCAGTGTACGTCAGGAAGGCGAACAGGTTCGCCATCTCCTTGGACGTCAGCTTCGGCCGCGTGGCCTTTACCTCCTTGATCCGCTCCGTCATGATGGGCGAGTGATTCCACATCACCGCCGCGATTCCCAGGAGGCTCCGGCCGGTGGAGATGCGCCCCAGATCAGGGCCGATCTTTCCCCCCTCGCCGTCCACCGCGTGGCAGAGCACGCAGCCCTTGCCGACGAACAGCCGGGATCCCTCCACGGGATCGGGCAGCGCAGGCTCCCCGGCGTGCGCCTCCGGAGAGGGGAGGAGAGCCGCCAGGGCCACGAGCACCGGCAGGAGCCGCAGGAATTTCACGCCGTCCCTCCCGGCCTCGGTCCCGGGGAGGCGGGGTCGCCCGGCCGGGTGTCCCGCACCCCCTCTCGTGCGATCCCCCACAGGACGTGGAGGGCCAGCCACAGGTACACGAGAAAGACGGGAATCACCACCGAGGCCACAGTCACGGTGAACCCCCAGGAGTCGTTCCGGACCCAGGCAAGTTGCAGCATCCGGATCATCCATCCGATGAACGCCAGCGCGAAGGCCGCCACGGCCAGGGGGATCGCCCGCCATGCCCGTTCCATGGTGTTCCTCATCGTCTGGCAGCCGGCACCGCCGGCTCCACGGGGCCGGGAAGATAGCCCACCATGCGTTCCTGTGCTTCCACCAACCCCTCGCGCCCCTCCCGGACCTCCCAGATGGAGATGATGGGGAAGAGCCTCGTGAAGACCATATACAAGAGCATGAAGAAGGATACGGCGCCCGCCGTGATGGACAGCTCCACCCACGTCGGGGCGTAGAACCCGCGCTCGTAGGGGAGACGCGGGTTCGCCAGGGTGGGCACCACGATCAGGTACCGCTCCAGCCACATCCCCACCACCACCGAGGCCGAGGCCACCACGGACCCGGCCACGGTGCGCGTTCGCCCGTTGGCCAGGATGGTCACGGGGATCACGAAGTTCAGCACCGCCATGGCCCAGAAGGCGGGAGCGTACCGCCCCGTCACCTTGGCGAAGAGGACCATCGCCTCGCCCAGCTCGCCCCCGTAATAAGCGGTCAGGTGCTCGGCGAAGGTGAAGTAGAACCAGAGGAGGCTCATCACCAGGAGGAGGAGCGTGAGGCTGTTGAAGTGGACCGACTTCAGGTACTTCTCCAGGCGGTAGGCCCGGCGAACGGGGGCCATGGAGATGATCAGGCACGCGATGCCCGAGAAGATCGTCTAGATGACGAAGTAGGGACCGAAGATGGTGCTCTT
>JACQXP010000158.1 GCA_016208645.1 Candidatus Methylomirabilota bacterium
GGCTTGGCGATGCCCGCCCGGCGGACAGCCTCTTTCACGCTGCGCTGGACGGCCGATTCGTGCAGGTGGTGCCTTCGGCGCTTCCCGGTCTCACGCTCCACGTACATGCTGGTTGCGGGAAAGACCCATTGCCATCCTCACTCCCGCCCGGCATTGGGATACTTCCGCTCAAGCCCACCCGGAAGCGCTACCCAGCCGGCACCTTTGCTGAGATCCCTCTGGTGCTGCTGTCTCACCGCCTCAAGGTGTCGGGCGAGGTCAGCCTTGACCGTCGCTGGGAGCAGTGTTACGCGGTCCTTCTGACCCTTGCCGTTTCGGACCAGAATGTGGTTCACGCTGAAGTCCACATCCTTGACCCGCAGTTGGGCACATTCCAAGAGCCGGAGCCCGGCACCGTAGAGCAGGGTTCCCATCAAGAGCGGTGTCCCGCGAAGATGGGCCAGGACGGCCTGCACCTCTTCTCGGGTCAGGACGACGGGGAGGCGGATCGGTCGTTTGGCGCGGACGACTCCTTCGAGCCAAGGCAGGTCTTGTTGCAGGACTTCTCGATAGAGGAAGAGGAGTGCACTCAGGGCTTGATTCTGGGTCGAGGCCGCTACACGTCCGTCTAGCGCGAGGGATGAAAGAAATCGCGTGACTTCCTCTGCGCCCATCTCGGCAGGGTGTCGCTTGCCGTGGAAGAAGATGTATCGTTTGATCCACCCGATATACGCCTCCTCGGTACTGCGGCTGTAGTGGCGTGATCGGATCGCTTCCCGCACTCTGTCCAGCAGCTTGGGTCTCTGTGGTGCCAGGGGTGCCAAAGAAGAGTTCACGCTTGTCATGACCTGAGCCCCGCCCGGAGGCCGCATCCTATGAGGGAGCCACTTACCAAGTCAAGGTCATTCTCTCGCCCGATGAGATGGGAGCCGTCTTCCCGGAGCGGATGCCGCCGGTCCCTCTGGTTAGACGCCTTCTTTCCGTTGGGTTCTCCTATATTCCGGATACCATACATGCGTTTGGTCCATCTGTCAAGGGGGTTTTGCAAGCAGGGTGATAACGGTCCTGTCTATAAACGCACCGGGACGTTCTGGTCGTGCCGAGAGGTATCCGCTTTGATCCTTCGCCTCCTCTCATGTGGGTCTCTACGTTGCGACTTTGGTGGCTTTATAAAGCCGTGGCCCCATGAAGCGGCGGCACGGAGAGGAGGACCTATGCGCCCCGTAGCGCCCGGCCTTCGGGCCGGGCGAGTGTGAGGTTGACAGGCTGCCGAAGTCCGGCTATCGTAGTGATGTAACTACAACGAGGCAGGAGGTACCGATGCGCATGGGGTTGCGGGAGGCAAATCAGCGGTTTTCTGCCGCCGTGAAGGTGGTGAGGGCTGGAGGCGAGGTGGTGTTGACCGAACGCGGGAAACCCATCGCGGTCCTGAAGCCATCGCCGGAATCCGCCACTGGTGAGACAGTGATCCGACAGTTGGAAGCCACTGGCCTGCTTCGGGCGGCCGCCAAGCCAGCGCCATTGCCTCGCTGGATTCCGCGGCGGGTCACGGGCATTTCTCTCTCCAGGACGATCCGAAAAGAGCGAGACGAATCCTCTCCGCAGCTTGCCAGCCCCTCGTGGGGACGTTCCATTGAAGTATTAAACAACGGGATGCGCCATCCGCAAGAACCCGGTCTCGCGCATCCATCCGGGAGCGGGGGAGGTCACCGGTCGAGGCGGTAGGACAGGGGGAGGCGGACCCAGCCGGACACCCGGGGGTAGGGGGCGGCGCGCCGGATCGTCTGCTCCGAGGCCTCGTCGAGGATCCGGTGTCCCGAGGAGCGAAGGATCTCCATGGCCTCGACCGATCCGTCGGCCGCGATCCGGAAGCGGAGGTCCACGGTCCCCTGGATCCCCTCGCGGCGGGCGGCCTCGGGGTAAATCCTGGCCTGCTCGATCTTGCTCCGGATGGATCGGAGGACCCCGGCGAGGGAGGCCCCGCCCGTCCCTGCACCCGCGCCGGCAGACCCGCGGCCCGCAACAGCGGTGCCGCCACCCGGGGATCCCCCCGGACCCCCGGATCCACGCCCGCCGCTGCCGGGCCCACCGAGACCACTCCCCCCTCCGGCCGGACCTGCCAGGGACAAGATCCCGGTGCGAGGCGCTTCCGATGTCGATCCACTCCTGCCCTCGCCGCCGGCGCCAGGTGGTGAAGGCTCTCTCGCGACCCGTTCCGATTCCGGAACCGGCCCGACGCCCTGTGCCGGAGGGGCGCCCACGCCACCCGCGGCCGGCACAGAGATCTCCGCCACCGCGGAAGAGCCGGCAGTCGGAGGAACACCGGCCGGCTCCGGCAGTGCGAACACCGGAGGCACGGATGGCGCGCGCACCGGGGTCTTCTCCCGGATGGGACGCCTCACCGAGGCGGGCGGGGATGGACGGGGTGTTTCCGGAGCGGGCGGCGCTTGCGGCATCTCCGGCCGTTCCTTCACCAGGTGGACCCGGAGCCTCGACTCATCCGCGATCGGCCTGGGGACCGCCAGGACGACGATCGCGAGCAGCAGGAGGCCGTGCAGGCAGAACGACCCGACAGTCCACCAGCTCATCCACCCGCGAAGCGCCGAGCCACGAGCGCCGAGCACCGGGACCTCCCCAGAACTTGTTACCGGGCTGGGCGCGGAGACCGTCTACATCTCGTCACGCCGCGCCGGGCGCCGAGACCCATTAGAACTCCCCGGACAGGCCGATCAGGTAACTCCGGCCCTGCGCCGGAAAACCGACGGCCTCCTCGTACTGGTCCCCCAGGATGTTCTCTACCTTCCCATGCGCCGCAAGTTTTCGCAGCACGCCCGCCCGCTCCAGAAGCGTCACGGACACGGCCGCATCCCACTTCACGTACTTCGGGTTCGTGGGGCCCACGCCGAAGGCGGTGTCCATGGTGCGCTTGCCGACGTACAGGAAGTTCGTGTTGAGGTTCACGCGGCTCCACGGCGCGTAATTGACCGCCAGGTTCCAGGTATTGGCGGGCCGGCGCGGCAGATCGTGGTTGTCCGCGGTCGCCAGAACGGAACTCTGGCTGACCGACTCCAGGTACGTGTAGCCCGCCACCACGTCCAGGCCGTACCCGGGGCGCAGCGTGAGCGTGGCCTCCACCCCCTGGGTCCGGGCGTGGTCCACGTTCACCGGGATGGCGCCGGAGAACTGGATCAGATCCCGGAAGCGGTTCTGGAACCAGGTGAGGCCCACCTGGACGCGCTCCTGCCACAGCGTCTGGTCGGCGCCGAATTCCAATCCCCGGCTCTTCTCCGGTTTCAGGTCCGGATTGCTCGATCCCGGGAAGGCCAGGTCGTTGATGCTGGGGGCCCGGAATCCCTCGCCGTAGCTCGCTCGGAGCTTGGAACCGGTCTCCGGGATCAGGAAGGCCGCCGAGTATTTCGGGCTGGCATGCGTCCCGAAGGCGCTGTTCTCGTCGATCCGAACCCCGGCGGTGAGGATCAGCCGATCCCGGATCGTCAGCCGGTTCTGCCCGTAGAAGGCATAATCCGTGTTCGTCTTGTTGATATCCTGGGCGCCGAGTTCGTTGGTCCGGTGGCCCCTGGCCTGGTCCACCTGGAAGCCCAGGCTGAGCGTGTTCCACGGGACGACTCGGAGGTTGTGCTGCCAGTCGGCCGCCATGCGGGTCGTCTCGGTATCGGACGGAAATCCTCCCTGCGGATCGCGGAAGTCCACGTCGTCCGCCACCAGAGACAACTGGAAACGATGATCCCACCAGGATGTCGCAGTGTGAGTCGCTCCGAAGCTTGCCGTGGTCAGGTCCTGCCGTTGACTTTGGCCCGGAGTCGATCGGCCCGGCACCACCGGCAGGTTCTTGAACGCGTGGGTGTACCGGGCGGAGACGTCCAGGTTCAGGCTGGGCGTCACCCGGGAATCCAGGCGGACGGCGCCGGTCGTGTTGTTGTACTCGTCGTGGGCGAATTTCCCGCTGCTGTCCAGCCGCGCCGCGTCCACCGCGTAGCGGAGGGGACCCACCTCTCCGGCGCCGGTCGCCTGCTCACGGAAGGTCTCGTACGAGCCGAAGTCCCCCCGGACGCTGCCGCGGGGCTTCCCCTCCCCCTTCTTGCTGATGATGTTGATGACGGTCGTGAGCCCGTCGGAGCCGTAGAGGGCGCTGGCGGGTCCCCGCACGACCTCGATCCGCTCCACGCCATCGGTCGTGATGTTGGCGAAGTCGAAGATGCCGTTGGTGGGACTGTTGACGCGCACGCCGTCCATCAGGACCAGGGTATGGGAGGAATTGCCGCCCCGCGCGAAGACGCTGGTGATCGAGCCCACGCTGCCCGACCGGACGACGCTGAGCGCCGGCACGGACCGCAGCGCCTCCGCCAGGGTGGTCGCCTGGCGCCGCTGGAGGTCCTGCTGCGTGATCACGGTCACGGCCGTGCTGGTCCTCCCGAGGGCCTCGGGGATGCGGGCGGCCGTGACCACGATCTCCTCCAGGGCCTGCTCCGGCTCGGCTGGCGGCTGCTGACCGCCCGCCGTCGGGACCCACCCCCAGAAACTGACAAGGATCAGGAGTACCCATCTCGAATGTCGCGTGCGCATGACCCACCGTCCTTTCCACGAAGTGGTGAGGGTGGCTCCCCGGATAGGTCTCCTGACTCGTGGATCGTCGCTCCCCCGCGCCTTCCCATTCCGCCGCGGGCGGAACAGTGGCACTCTGCGGGTTCGCTCCCCACTTACAGTGGCGGGACCGTGCTGGCTTCCTCCCGGATCCCTTCGCGACCGATGGGACTCAGTGCTTGACTTCATGTGTTCGTGTGGGGTTGGCCATAGCCAGTCCCACACGAAACACCCTTGGCAAAGGGCGATCCGTATCGGGTGAAACCTGATACGGATTCATGAAATCAAGCACTCAGGAGCGACCAGCTTCCCTTGCATCCGGGGAGTGGTGAGAAACCGTGCCGTGGTTGCCTCGATTGTTCAGGACGCCCTGGACGCGCGGCCGGCCCGAAACCGGGTGCCGTTCCACCGTCACGGGACAGCCGTAGGCGGGCGCCAGGTGCTCTTCGGTGATCACCTCCTCGGGATGGCCCAGGGCCCGGACGCGTCCCCGCGCCAGGAGCAGCAGCCGGTCGCAATGCTCGGCCGCCAGGTTGAGATCGTGGGAGACCAGGATCGTGGTCCCCCGGCCCCCCCGGTGGTGCCGCAGGAGGATCTCCAGGACGATCCCCTGATGCCGGAGATCCAGGTGCGCCGTCGGCTCATCCAGCAGCAGGATCGTGGCCTCCTGGGCCAGGGCCCGCGCGATGGAGACGAGCTGCCGCTCGCCTCCGGACAGCTCGTCCATGCTGCGGGATGCCAGGTCCGCGATGCCCGTGGCCTCCAGGGCGGCCTGGGCGACGGCCCGGTCCCGGCCGCTTTCCCACGCGCCTCCGCCGGCGTGCGGATAGCGGCCCATCAGCACAACCTCGGCCACGCGGAACGGGAAGGCCACGTGAAACTCCTGCGGGACCACCGCCACCCGTTGCGCCAGCGCCAGGCGGGGAAGCGCGCCGATCTCGCGGCCCTGGATCAGGATGCGGCCCCGCTGTGGCGCCACCACCTTGCTCAGGAGGCGCAGGAGCGTGCTCTTGCCCGCGCTGTTGGGGCCCACGATCCCCACAAGCTCCCCGGGCGCCGCCTGGAACGTGACCTCGTCCACGCCCTGGCCCGTCCGGTACCGGAACGTGACGTTCTCGACCTCCACCGTGTTCATCCGATTTCCCGGGTACTCTGCCTATCTCTGTCCCTGTCCCTGTCGCTCCTCATATGGACTCCCCTCCCCGGCGGCTGCGCAGCAGATAGACGAAGAGCGGCGCCCCGCAGAACGACGTGATGACCCCGACCGGCAGCTCCGCGGGGGCCATCACGATGCGGGCCAGGAGATCGGCCAGGATCAGGAAGGCCGCCCCCAGGAGGGCCGCGGCCGGGACCAACTTCCTGTTATCCGGGCCCAGGAGCAGTCGCACCGCATGCGGCACGATGAGGCCCACGAACCCGATGGAGCCGGCCGCCGAGATCGCCGCCCCGGTGATGAGCGAGGCGGCCACGAACACGGATCGCTTGACCCGCTCCGCCTCCACGCCGAGCTGGAGGGCCTGCTCCTCCCCCAGGGCCAGCAGATTTAACCGCGCCGCCTGGCGGGCCAGGACGCCGGCGCCGATCAGGAGGACCAGGAGGAGGACCGCCAGCGTCCGCCCCCCCGTGGGCGCCAGATTCCCCATGAGCCAGAAGACCACGCCCTGCAGTTCATTGGCGGCCAGGAGCGCCGTGATCAGCATCACGCACGAGTTGAAGAACAGGCCGATGATCACGCCGGAGAGGAGCAGCGTCGTGATGGGCAGGCGCCCATCCACCTGGGCGATGGCGTACACACTCACCGCTGCCAGCAGCGCCCCGGCGAAGGCGAAGAGCGTCCCCACGGCCGGATTCCCGAAGGGTCCCGCCAGCCCGAGGAGCATGGCGATCACCACCCCGAAGGAGGCCCCGCTGCTCACCCCCAGCACCGCGGGATCGGCCAGCGGGTTGCGGGAGATGGCCTGGAATCCCAACCCGGCCAGGGCCAGGGCGGCCCCCACCATCCCCGCCAGGAGGGCGCGGGGAAGCCGGATCTGCCGGACGACCGCCACCACCGGATCGTCCGCCCCGCCCGTCAGGAGCGCCCGCAGCGCCTCGCGCGGGGCCACCGCGACGCTCCCCACCATCACCGACAGCAGGAGCCCGATCAAGAGGAGCGCTGCCAGGCAGAGGATGGGGACGGGCCGCCATCCCGCGGTCTCCGAAAACGTCGCCCGGGCCTTCACCGCGCTCCTCCCGGCGGGAACGCCTCCGGATGGATGGCGCGGGCCAGCCGCTCGAGCCCCTCCACCACCCGCGGCCCCGGCCGGTGGATCGTGTCCCCCGGAAGAGCAATGATGCGACCCGTCCGGACGGCCGGAATACTCTGCCACGCGCTCCAGCTTCCCCCGTTCAGAGGTCGGTCTCCGCCCTCCGCGTGGGTGGCGACCAGGATGACCTCCGGCGCGGACGCCAGCACCTCTTCCCAGCTCAGCCGCGGATACGGCACCGCCCGCTCCCGCACGACGTTGTCGCCCCCCGCCATCTCGATCAGGTCGTGGATGAACGTGGTGGGGCCGGCCGCGATCAAGGGATCCGCCCACACCAGGTAGAGCACGCGCGGGCGCGGGCGGCCGCCCACGGCGCGACGGATGGTGGCCGTGCGCCGCTCCATCTCCTGCGAGAGCGCGGCCGCCTCCGCCTCGGCGCGCAGGACTCGGCCCAGCGTCCGGATCGAAGCCAGGACCCCGGCATAGCCGTCCGGCTTCACCGCGAACACCGGGATGCCGAGCCGCTCGAGGTGCGCCACCCGGTCGCGAGGATTCCCCTCGGCCGTGGCCAGGACCAGGTCCGGCCGGACCTGCACCACCCGCTCCAGGTTCGGGGTCATGGTGCCGCCGATCCTGGGCTTGGACCGTGCCGCAGGCGGGTAATCGCAGAACTCCGTCACGCCCACCAGCCAGTCGCCCCGCCCCAGCGCAAACACGATCTCGGTGAGGCTCGGCGCCAGCGACACCAGGCGCAGCGGGCCGTCGGGCACCGCGACCGGACGTCCCAGCATGTCGGGCAGCGTGGCTGCGTGGGCAGGTGAGACTGCCACGACGAGCCAGAGGAAAATCGTCAGAAGGATTCGTCGGTTCATTCCATGCCCACCAGCGTCAAGATCCGCGCCACGTCCAGGTGGGTCTCGATGGCGTCGGCCAGCCGATCGTACTGGGCCTCTCGGAAGAGCGCGGGATCGGCAGGCCGCGGCTCGCTCCCGCCGCCGGCCAGCCTGGCCCGGAGCCCGGCATGCTCGAACAGGCCGTGCAGCGAGGTCCCCCACACCCATCCGTCCGGCGAGGCGGCCCCGTCCATGACCGTGGATCCATCCGGCCGCCGGACCCGGAGAAGCGGATGCGACCCGGGCCCGACCCGCGAGATGCCCAGATGGATCTCATACCCCGCAAGGCCCGTGAGGCCCGCGAGGGGCGTCCCGGGGAGCGGATCGGCCGTGACGGGCCACACCGTCTTCGTCCGGCCCATCACCGTCTCGATATCCAGGAGGCCCAGGCCGGGCGCCTCGCGGATCGCCCCCTCGATCCCGTCCGGATCGGCGACGCGGCGGCCGAGCATCTGATACCCGCCGCAGATCCCGATGAGACTCGCCCCGGCCCCAACGCGGTCCCGGATGGCCTTATCCAGCCGCCGATCCCGGACCCAGGCGAGGTCCGCGGCGGTGTGCTTGCTCCCGGGAAGGATGACGACGTCGGCCGCCGCCAGCGCTTCGGCGTCCGTCGCGTAGCCCACGGCAAAGGCCGGGTCCCGCAGGAGCGGGGCGAAGTCGGTGAAGTTGGCGATCGTGGGGAACTGGATCACGACGACCCGCACCCGCCCGGGTGCGGCGGGTGCCGGGCGACCTGCGTCCAGGGCGACGCCGTCTTCTTCGTCCAGGCCCAACTCGGGGAGCCAGGGGAGAAACCCGAGGGTCGGCACGCCCGTCTCCCGCTCCAGCCGGGAGATGCCTGGCAGGAGGCCCTGCGGCTCCCCGCGGAGCTTGTTGAAGACGAAGCCCCGGATTCGCCGCCGGTCTGCCGGCGGCAGGAGCGCCCACGTCCCGTAGAGCGAGGCGCAGGCCCCGCCCCGGTCCATGTCGGCGACGAGCAGTACGGGCGCATCGGCCAGGTGCGCCACGCGCATGTTGGCCAGATCGCTATCCAGGCAGTTGATCTCGGCCGGACTCCCGGCCCCCTCGATGACCACCACCTCATGGGCCGAGGCCAGCCGCGCATAGCTCTCCTGGATGGCGACCCAGGCCTCGGCCGCGAACCCGGCAGAGCGGGGCCCGGGGAGATCGCCCCACACCTGTCCTCGCATGACCACCTGGCACCTAGAGGCTCCCGAGGGCTTCAGGAGGACCGGGTTCATGTCCGCGTCGGGGACCAGCCGGGCGGCCTCCGCCTGAACCATCTGCGCCCGTCCGATCTCCCGCCCGTCCGGGGTCGCACCCGAGTTCAGCGACATGTTCTGCGCCTTGAAGGGCGCCACCCGGAATCCGCGGCGCACGAGCAGCCGGCACAGACCGGTCACCAGCACACTCTTGCCCGCGAAGGACGCGGTCCCCTGCACCATCAGGGCGCGCCCCGTCATGCTTTCGCCTCGCGGGCGCGCCGGCCTGTCTGCGTGCCTGTCTGCCGTGCCTGCCTGCCGCGGCGGTCGCGGCGCAGGCAGGCTGGCACAGGCAGGCAACGCACAGGCAGGCA
>JACQXP010000045.1 GCA_016208645.1 Candidatus Methylomirabilota bacterium
ACCATCTCTGGCGGGACCAGTATGTCTGGACCAGCACCGGCTGGTACAGCCGGGTGGGCCTGGGTCCCTTCGTCTCCGGACTCGCCCGGTGGTGATGGTCCGCGGGAATGGGATGCCCCGTTGGAAACCCTCTCAAGTAGTCGCAGGCCTGGTCAGGATCGCCTTCAGACGGGCGACGGCCGCGCTGGGGCTGGTGAGGATGGGCACGCCGACCTTGGCCTTCACGGCCGGCCGCGCCCGCGCCATGGAGAATTGGGCCAGGCAGATCACGTCCACGCGGGGGGCCAAGCGCTCCGCCTCCTCGGCGATCAACCGGTCGTGAGTGGCGGTATCCCCCGCGTTCAGCGCCTTCAGGGCCTCGGGGACCGCGGCCGTCTCGACCTGGATGGTCTTCCCCCGCTCGGCCGCCGCGGCCTGGAGCTGCGCCGCCTGGATGGGCGCCGTCGCGGGGAGCGTCGCCAGCACCCCGATCCGGCGCCCCGCGTCCAGGGCCGCGGCGATCATCGCCTCGTCCGGCTTCAGGACGGGGATGGACACGAGCTGCCTGGCCACGTCCATGGCGGGGGTGAAGGCGGAGCAACTGAAGAGGATCCCATCGGCGCCGGTCCGCTCCGCGTAGACGGCTAGGTCGCAGATACGCCGCACGATCGGGGGAGTCAGGCCCCCCTCGCGGCTCAGGGCGCCCGTCAGCCCGTCGTCCAGCAGATTGCTGACCTCCGCCTCGGGCCACCCCTCCTTGAACGCCTCCAGGATCGGCGGGAGGGACACCGTCACCGCGTGGATCAACACGATGCGTTTGCTCACGGCTCTCCTGTGCTTGTTCCAGCCTGAATCGCTGTCGCTGTCCCTGTCGCTGCGGGCTCAGATGCCCGCCGGAAGTTTTACGCCGAACCGTTCCGACATGTCCCGCAGCTTCTGGACAGTTCCTTCCGGGAGAGGAATGCCGTTCCGGAGGCGCTCGTCGTACACCTTGTCCTCCGGCTCGCCGGGGACGAGGATCTCGTCAACCCCGTTGGCCTTTGGCAGGGCCTTGATCCCCTCGACGACGGCATCCACGTGCGCTTTGTATTTCTCCACGTCGGTGAACGTCGCGATGTTGACGGCCGCCACCACGCTGTTCTGGTGGTGAATCATGGCCCCCTCTTTGCCCTGGAACACGGGCACGAGGAGCGGATTCCCCACCATGAGGCTGGAGAGGCACTCGAACATCATCGCCAGGCCGGAGCCCTTGTATCCGCCGAACGGCATCAGGATGGTGGCGAGCTTTGGGTCGGTGGTGGAGTTCCCGTCCTTGTCCAGGGCCCATCCCTCGGGGATCGAGACCCCCTTGTCCATCGCCAGGGTCAGCTTGCCGCCGGCGGCCACGCTGGTGGCCATGTCCAGCAGGAGCGGGCGGTGCCGGTTCCCCGGGACGGCGATGGCGATCGGGCTGTTGTGCAGCCCGGCCGCGCGGGCGCCGTGCGGGGCCATGTTCGGCGGGTTGCACACGAGCGCGATGCCCGCCATGCCCTCCCGCGCCGCCATCAGCGAGTAGTACCCGATGGCCCCCTGGTGCATAGTGTTGCGGATGAGGCCCCAGCCGATCCCCACCTCGCGCGCCTTCTTGATCACCCGGTTCATGGCCTGGACGGTCACCACCGGGCCGGGCGCGTAGTTGGCGTCGAAGAGGACGGTGGCCGGCGTCTCCCTCTGCACCTGAATCTGGGGCCGAGGATGCATGTGGCCCCTGTCCACCAGTTCCACGTACCAGGGGATGCGCAGTACGCCGTGCGAGTCCACACCCCGCAGGTTGGCCCAGACGAGGACGTCGGCCTGGACGTCGGCGTCCTCGGGTGAGAACCCCACGCGGATGAAGACCCCCTTGCTGAATTGCTTCAACGGATCTTTGGCGACGCGCACTTCCTTCGTTCCCATGGCCTTCCTTTCTTCGTGGTGCGGAAATTATTTCGGCGCCCCCGGGACCACCCCTCGGGACGCCGGGCCGCGACGGCACCCCAGGTCCTGCTGGACTGGGGTGGAGCGGGCTTGCTCCGGGTCGCGTCCTGCTGGCGCGCGTGACGCTGGAGGTGAGCACGAGACCGTGTACGTTTTGCGGGATGCGCGCCGCGGCGGTCAGTTCTGCGCGCACCGGAAGCCGATATAGGCGCTCCGGTACCCGGGCTCGCCGAACTCCCTGCGGGAGGAGCGCAGGTCCCACGGGTTGAGGAACCACGAGCCGCCGCGAGCGACGTGCCGTCCCGGGGCCGTCGAGTTCTCTCGCCCGTCTGTCACCACGTAGGGATACGGTTTGTAGAGGGAACTCACCCATTCCCAGACATTCCCGGCCATATCCTGGGCGCCGAAGGGTGAGGCGCCGGAGGGGTACGATCCCACGGGAGCGGTCGCCTGGCCTCCGCTATTTCCGGAAAACCGGGCCCGGCTGTCCTCCCAGGTGTTGCCCCAGGGGTACTTCCGCCCATCAGGCCCGCGGGCGGCGTATTCCCACTCCGCCTCGGTCGGGAGGCGTTTGTCGGCCCAGCGGCAGTAGGCGACGGCGACGCGCCAGGGGACGCGAACCACGGGATGCTGCCCCTTGCCCGGTTCCATCTTCCACTCGCCCCCACGTCCGATTCCTGCGTCCCGGGCGAACCTGGCGAACTGGGCGAACTGGCCGTTGATGACCTCGGTCCGGTCCATCCAGAAGGCTTGCAGCGTGACCCGGTGTGCTGGCCGTTCGTCGGCCTCCCCGTCGCCGTGCGTGTCCCCCATGGTGAAGGTGCCGGCGGGGATGTCGATCATCTCCGCGTTGTCCCTGCCCCGACGCTGAATGGGCCCCGCCGCGGGCGGACTGCGGCTCTCTGGCTCGGCTGCCTTTCGCCTGGCGGCCTCCTCGGCGGCTGTCCGCCTTCGCTCTGCCTCCAGGGCGGCCTGCTGCTCCGCGAGGCGGGCCTTCTCTGCCTCGAGCCGCTTTCGCTCAGCCTCGATCCGTCCCGCCTCCGCCTTGCGCTGGGTCTCTTCCTCGGCGGCCTTCTGGCGCGCGGCCTCCTCGGCGACGGCCCTGGCCCTGGCGGATTCCTCTTCCGCGGCCTGCGAGGGAGGTGGAGCCGGGTACCCGCTTGGCGGGTGCGGCGCGGGAGGCCGCTGGGGCGACCGCACCCAGAGCGCGAGACCAAGGAGGAGCGCCGCGACGGCCCCGCCCCCGGCCAGGAGCCACGGCCACGGCGACTTGCGCGGGCCCCGGGGCGGCTGGGCTCGGGGCGAAGTAGGCAGCTTAACGGTGGTCGGGGGCGGAGGATTGGCAGAGGCGAGGGTGGCCTCCGCAGCCCTGCGAAGGTCCCGGGCCAGGTCTGCGGCCTGGGCGTATCGGCGGGCGGGATCCTTGGCCAGGGCCTTCTTCAGGCAGACATCGAGGCCAGCGGGGAAGGCGGGGTTCAGCCGCCGGAGGGGCGTCGGGTCCTCGTGGACGATGCGGTAAACGATGGTGCTGATCGTCTCGCCCGGGAAGGCCTTCTCCCCACTCAGCAGCTCGTAGAGCACGGCGCCCAGGGAGAAGATGTCGGAGCGGCCGTCCAGCGGGAGGCCGGCGATCTGTTCGGGGGACATGTAGCTGGGGGTCCCCAGCGTCTGGCCGGTCTGGGTGGTCTCCGTCCCGGTGATCCGGGCGATGCCGAAGTCGGCGACCTTGACGACGCCGTCCCGGGTCAGGAGGATGTTGGCGGGCTTGATGTCCCGGTGGACGATGGCGTGGCGGTGGGCGTAATCAAGGGCCTGGGCGGCCTGCTCCCCGATGGCGAGGGCCTCGTCCAGGGGCAGGGGGCGGCGCGCGCGGAGGACCTCCGCGAGGGTCTGGCCCTCGATGAGTTCCATCACCAGGAAGGCCCGGTCCTGATCTTCGCCGACGTCGTGGACCGTGACGATGTTGGGATGGGCGAGGCGGCCGGCCGCGCGGGCCTCGCGCTGGAAGCGCTCCCGGCGTTGCTCCGCCTGCGCCGGATCCAGGCCCGCCACCGGCGCGATGACCTTGATGGCCACCAGCCGGTCAATCCGCGGGTCGCGCGCCTTGTACACCACGCCCATGGCGCCACGGCCCAACTCCTCCAGCAGTTCGTAGCGCCCCAGGCGTTCCACCGCGTGTTCTCCTACGCGCCAGCCTCAGGACCCATCCGGCCGCTCCCGCGCTACTTGCTTTCCTTGATTTCCTTGGTCTCCTTTGCCTCGACCTTGCCGGCGATGTAGGTCCTGCCCACATCCACTCGGACCTTGTCGGCGATCTCCAGCTTGATGACGTGGTCGCCGCCGGCCACGATGGTGCCGTACAGCCCCCCGGTGGTGACCACGCGGTCGCCCACCTTCAGGTTCTTCAGCAGGTCCTGGTGCTGCCGCGTCTTCTTCTGCTGCGGCCGGATGAGCAGGAAGTAGAAGACTGCGAACATCAGGAGGAGGGGAACGAACACGGAGAACGATCCCCCGGGCGCTCCTCCGCCGCCCGGGATGGGCCCCAGGGCATACGCGACGTCAGGCATCGGTGTGAGTCTCCTGTGGGTGCTGCGGGGTTGAGGGGTCGGATGGCATCCGCGCCAGGCACTCCGCCTTCCAGGCGGCAAAGGCTCCCGCCTGGATGGCCTGCCGGGCCTGGCGCATCAGGTCCGCATAGTAGTGCAGGTTGTGGATGGTATTCAAGCGAAGACCGAGGATCTCGTCGGCCACGTACAAATGGCGCAGGTAGGCCCGGGAGAAGCAGCGGCAGGTGTAACAGGCGCAGGCCGGGTCCGCCGGGCGCTCGTCCCGGGCATAGGCGGCTCCCTTGATGTTGAGGCGGCCCGTGCTGGTGAAGAGGGTTCCGTTCCTCGCGTTCCGAGTGGGCAGGACGCAGTCGAACATGTCCACGCCGCAGGCGATGCCCTCCAGCAGGTCCTGGGGCGTGCCCACCCCCATCAGATAGCGGGGGGCGTCGGCCGGCAGGAGGGCCGTGGTGTGCGCCACGACCGCGTTCCGCCGCGCCGGCTCCTCGCCGATCCCCAGTCCCCCCAGGGCGTAGCCGGAAAACCCGATCCGCCGCGTCTCCTCCGCCGAGCGGGACCGGAGGTCCAGGTGCGTGCCCCCCTGGACGATCCCGAAGAGGGCGGGCTCGTCCCCCGGGTGGGCCGCGCGGCACCGCTTCGCCCAGCGGGCGGTGCGCTCCATGGAGGCCTGGTGATAGTCGGAATCGGCGGAGTGGGGCGGGCACTCGTCCAGGGCCATGAGGATGTCGGCCCCCAGGGCGAGCTGGATCTCGATGACTTTCTCGGCGCTCAGGAAGTGGCGCGACCCGTCCAGGTGCGACTGGAACGTGACCCCCTCTTCGGTGATGTGTCGCAGGGCGGCCAGGCTGAGGACCTGGTATCCCCCGCTGTCCGTCAGGATGGTTCGGTCCCAGCCCATGAAGCGATGCAGGCCACCCAGCTCCTTCACCACCTCGTGCCCGGGGCGGAGGAAGAGGTGATACGTGTTGCACAGGATCAGCTCGCAGCCTTCCTCGTGCAGATCCCGCGGGTCCAGCGTCTTCACCGTGGCCTGCGTCCCGCAGGGCATGAAGACGGGCGTCTCCACCCCGCCATGCGGGGTGATCAGCCGTCCACGGCGCGCGTTGGTCGTCTTGTCGGTTGCGAGGAGTTCGAATCTCATGCCAAGGCTGCCACCCCCACCCCAGCCCTCCCCCGGGCACCCCCAGGGTGTGGGGGTGGGAGGGTGGGGGGGTCGTGACAGGGTTACAGGATCAGCATCGCGTCGCCGTAACTATAAAAGCGGTATTGCCGGGCGATGGCCTCGGCATAGGCCTGCCGGATGGCCGTGAGACCGGCAAAGGCGGACACCAGCATCAGGAGCGTGGACCGGGGCAGGTGGAAGTTGGTGAGGAGCGCATCCACCACCCGGAACCGGTAGCCGGGGGTGATGAACAGGTCCGTCTCGGCCTCGCCGGCCCGCGGGGTGCCGTCTTCGCCGGCGGCGTGCTCCAGCGTGCGCAGGGTGGTCGTCCCCACGGCGATCACCCGCCGGCCCTCCGTCCTGGCCGCCTTGATGGCGTGGGCGGTCTCCTCCGGGATCGTGTACCGTTCCGCCTCCATCCGGTGATGCGACACCTCGTCCACCCGCACCGGCTGGAAGGTGCCGGGACCGACGTGCAGGGTCACCGGGTGGACCTGCACCCCCAGCGCGCGTATCCGCTCGAGCAGCCCCGTCGTGAAGTGCAGGCCGGCCGTCGGCGCGGCCACCGCCCCCTCGTCGTGCGCATAGACGGTCTGGTACCGCTCACGGTCAGAGCCGAGAGCCGAGAGCCGAGAGCCGAGAGCCTGAGTTGATTTCTCGGCTCGCGGCTCGCGGCTCTCATGTCGTCGTTTGATGTATGGGGGTAAGGGCATGACCCCGTAGGACTGCAGGATGGCCCGCAGGTCCACATCGGCGGGCAATCGCAGGACCCGGCGTCCGTAGATCCCCTGGGCCACCACCGTCGCCTCCAGGTGACCGCAGGCCAGGTGGAGTCGCCGCCCCACCCGAGCCGGCTTCGCGGGCTTGACCAGCGCCTCCCAGGACCCATCTCCCGCCGGTCGCGCCAGGAGCACTTCGACCGACGTGCCGTCGTCGAACACCCCGAAGAGGCGGGCCGGGATCACCTTGGTGTCGTTGAGGACCAGGACGTCGCCGGCGCGGAGGTACTCGGGCAGGTCGGAGAATGTGCGATGCTCTCGCCGGTTGGTCCCCCGGTGCAGGACCAGGAGGCGTGAGGTGTCCCGCTCCGTCGCGGGCTCCTGCGCGATGAGTTCCGCTGGAAGCTGGTAGTCGAAGTCGCTGAGGCGCATCTCATGAACCAAAAATGTTCGGCTGTTTCCGCCTTTGGCGGATTCGGGCGTTCGGTCGTTCTCGAACAGCCGCACCGCCGAACTGCCGAACTGCCGAATGTTGTTGGTTACTGGCCAGTGAGGGTTCGGATCTCCGCCAGCGGATAGTAAAACCTCAGGATGTCCTGGTACTGGTAGGCCAGGTCCGCCATCTCCTTGGCGCCCCACTGGCTCAGCCCGACGCCGTGCCCCCACCCCCGTCCCACGAAGGTGAAGCCACCGGGATCGGCGCGGACCTCGAAATCGGTGCTGCGGATCACCTCATTGCCCAGCGCCTCGCGGAACCGCTTCCCTTCCAGGACCAGGGTTCCCCGGGTGTGGTGGACTGCCAGGCGAAGGATGCGCCCCGTCCGGGTGCGCAAGAGATCTTCGATGCGGAGGAGGCGGCCGATCGGGGAGCCGGCCTGCTGCAGCGCCCGCTCGATCTCTCGGGAGGTCAGCCGCTCCACCCAGAGGGCGTAGGGGCAACCGAGGCTGAACTGGTCGGCCACCCCGACGATCGTGTCAAAGTTCGCGCCGAAGACGTCCAGGGCATCCTCGGTGACCCCGCCTGAACACGAATGGTAAAAGGCGGGGATGGGTTGACCCCCGAACGTGAGGATCTGGCCCCGGGTTGCCTGCACGGCCCACGAGGTCCGGGGATCCTCGCCCGTGGCCCCCCCGTACACCTGGGAGGCCGTGGTGGCCCGGAGGTGAAACAGGGCGCCGGGGTTCTGCTGGATCTGATAGACGGCATACGTCCGGGCGGTGATGGCCATGGCCTTGGCCGCCTCGGCCGGCCAACCCGGCGGGATCTCGTCCTTCAGGACGCCCAGGAGGTACTCCTCGAGGTCCACCTCGTTCACGGCCGCCAGGGCGCCGTTCCACGGCTGGACCAGCAAGCGGCCGCGAAAGGCCTGCCCCTCCAGGTCCACGGTCGCCGCGCTTCCGCGATGCGCCAGGACGCGACGCCCGGTGGCATCCGTGATCGTGAGGCCGCCGGGGCTCCCGACCGTGAGGGCGGGGCGGCCCTCCGCCACCAGGACGCGAACATTTTGCGCCGCCGCCGACCCCGCCCCCGGATCCGCCGCGAGGCAGACCGCCAGCGCCGCCACTGCGAGCGTCCGGCTTGGCCAGGACCGCCGGCGTCCCGTCATCGGCGACTGAACAGCGACAGGAGCAGGGTCAACAGGATGCTGATTGCCCAGCGAATCCATCCCCGGAAACATACTTCACGTCCACCTGCCCCCTCACCTCACCTCTCCTCTCCCCCGGCCTCGGGGGAGGGACAGGGCGAGGGGGGCAATCTGCGAAATCTGTGGTTAAAGAGATGGCTCGGGATCACTTGGGCGCGCCGGACCACAGCTCACCCTGGGGGCCGGAGGGCGGCGGGGGGATCTGGAAATGGGCATAGGCCAGCCGCGTGGCCGTCCGCCCCCGGGGGGTCCGCGCCAGGAAGCCGAGCTGGATCAGGAACGGCTCGTACATGTCCTCGATGGTGTCCTTCTCCTCGCCCACGGCCACCGCCAGGGTCTCGATACCCACGGGGCCGCCGGAGAACTTCTCGATGATGGTCAGGAGGATCCGCCGGTCCATCTCGTCGAATCCCCGCTCGTCCACGTCCAGGCGGTTCAGGGCATCGTGGGCCACGTCCCGGTCAATGGTGCCGTCTCCCAGGACCTGGGCGAAGTCCCGGACCCGCCGCAGCAGCCGGTTGGCCACCCGCGGGGTGCCGCGCGAGCGCTTGGCAAGCTCCGATGCACCCTCGGGCGTGACGGAGACGTTCAGGATCGCCGCCGAGCGGGTGACGATCTTCAGCAGGTCTTCTTCGGAGTAGAAGTCCAGCCGCTGGACCACGCCGAAGCGGTCCCGGAGCGGCGAGGTCAGCAGCCCCGCCCGCGTCGTGGCGCCGATGAGGGTGAAGTGGGGCAGGGTCAGCTTGTAGGTCTGGGCGCTGGGCCCCTGGCCGATGATGAGATCCAGCTTGTAGTCCTCCATGGCGGGGTAGAGCGTCTCCTCCACCGTGGGGTTGAGGCGGTGGATCTCGTCAATGAACAGAACGTCCCGTTCCCGGAGGTTGGACAGGATGGCCGCCAAATCCTTGGGCCGCTCCACCACGGGGCCGGAGGTGGGGCGGATGTTCACGCCCAGCTCCGAGGCGATGATGTAGGCCAGCGTGGTCTTGCCCAGGCCCGGGGGACCGTAGAACAGGACATGGTCCAGGGACTCGTTCCGCGCCCGCGCCCCCTGGATGAAGACGTGGAGGTTGTCCTTCACCTTGTCCTGGCCGACGTAGTCGTCCCACCGGGTCGGGCGGAGGGTCTGCTCGACCTGCTGGTCCTCGGGAAGGCGCTGCCGGGTGGTGACGCGATCGGTCATAATCAATTCAAAACTGACAACCGACAACTGAAAACCGGCCATTGGGCGGTTGTCGGTTGTCAGTTGTCGGTTTTACATTTTCCATTCCGCGCCCTCAGCGGGCCTCGCTGAGGGCGCGGAGGGCGGCCTTGATCAGCTTCTCGAACTCGGCCGTCTGTCCCAGCCTCTGCCGAGCCGCTTCAGCGGCCTTGATGGCTTCCTTGCGGTTGCATCCCAGGTTCACCAGCGCCGAGACCACGTCCTCCAGGGGCTGGTCCACGGCGGGCGCGGGGCCCGCAGGGGCCGCGGCGCCTTGATCGAGGCGGGCGCTCCCCACCTTCTCCCGCAGCTCCACCACCAGGCGTTCAGCCAGTTTCTTGCCCACGCCGGGGACGGCGCGGAGCCGCGCGAGGTTCCCCTCGGAGAGCGCCGGCACCAACTCCTCCACGGAGATGCCGGAGAGGATGTTCGTGGCCAGGCGCGGCCCGATCCCTGTTACCCCCTGGAGCAGCTCGAAGAGCGCCTGCTCGTCCCGGGTGTGGAACCCGAAGAGCTGGATGGCGTCCTCGCGGACGTGGGTGTGGGTGTGGAGGAAGACCTCCGCCGACACCTCGGGCAACTGGTAGAACGTGGACAGGGGGATGAACAGCCGGTATCCCACGCCGTTCACGTCCACCACCACCCGATGGGGTTCCTTGCTGGCCAGCCGGCCCCGGATCTGGGCGATCATCTCAGCGTTCCCGTAACCGCTCTTTCAGCCGGGCGGCATGGTGGTGGCAGATGGCCACGGCCAGGGCGTCGGCGGCGTCCACCGGAGCAGGGGCCTCTGCCAGGCCCAGCAGGATGCGAACCATCTCCTGCACCTGGCCCTTGTCGGCCCGGCCGTAACTGGTGATCGCCTGTTTGACCTCCAGGGCGGAATACTCGTGAATCTCCACCTTCTCTTCGGCCAGGGCCAGCAGGGCCACGCCCCGGGCCTGCCCCAGCCGGAGGGCACTCTGGACGTTCTTGGCGAAGAACACCGCCTCGACGGCGGCGCAGTCCGGCTGGGTGCGGGTCAGGAGCGTGCGCAGCTCCTGGTGGATGCGGAGGAGGCGCTGGGCGAAGGGAAGACTGGCCTGGGTGGTGATGGCGCCGAAGGTGACGGCGCGGAGGGTGTCGCCCCGCAGTTCCACGAGGCCATAGCCCGTGGTCACCGTCCCCGGATCAATGCCTAAGACGCGCATACGCAATGACCAATGACCAATTTCCAATGACCAATGGTGGTGGGGGGGAAGGGCGCACCGTCCAGGGACTTCACGGAGATCCCATCCGCAATTGGTCATTCGTCATTGGGATTTGGTCATTCCCGCGATGATTCGCGATCATGTTCGCGAATCATCCGGGCTAGGCCGACATCGCCGCCATGATTTCCTCGGGGATGTCGAAGTTCGCGTAGACGTGCTGGACGTCGTCGTGCTCCTCCAGCTCCTCCATCAGGCGCAGCATCTGCTCGGCCGGCTTGCCGTCCAGTTTCACGGTGCTCTTGGGCAGCTTGGTAATCTCGGCCGAGAGGGGCTGGATTCCGCTCTTCAGGACGGCCTCCCGCACCTTCTCGAAGTCCTTGGGTGCCGTGGTCACGGCGAAGAGACTCTCCTCGCGCAGCAGGTCCTCGGCGCCGGCCTCCAGGGCGATGGACAGCAGCCGATCCTCGTCCACCTTGGACGCCTCGACCTGGAGGTACCCCTTCTTCTCGAAGAGGAAACCGACGCACCCGGTCTCGCCCAGGTTCCCGCCGTGCCGCGAGAAGGCCTTGCGGATTTCACCGACGGTCCGGTTCTTGTTGTCGGTCACCACCTCGACCATGACGGCCACGCCGCCCGGCCCATAGCCCTCGTAGGTGATCTCTTCGTAGGACACGCCCTCCAGCTCGCCCGTGCCTTTCTTGATGGCCCGTTCGATGTTGTCGGAGGGCATGTTCACCGCCTTGGCGGCCTGGACGGCGGTGCGCAGGCGCGGATTGCCGGCCGGATCCCCGCCGCCCACCCGGGCGGCCACCGTGATCTCGCGGATGATCTTGGTGAACACCCGCCCGCGCTGGGCATCCACCTTGGCCTTCTTGTGCTTGATGCCGGCCCACTTGCTATGTCCTGACATGATCGCACCCCCTAGCTGGCTGCTGAAACAGGCCCATCGGCTGCGTCAGGCGCTCGCCGCGGCACTGCGGGCCGCCAATGGCGGACCTGGGTGCCACGACTTCGCGCCCTCCTTGCCCCTGGGCCTTCATGATCAGCCTGGGGAGCAGGGTATTTCTGGCGTCCTCCGATGAACAGGAGGAAAATTACCATAGCGGCGCGAATCTTGCCAAGGGAAAACTCCCGACGGAGGGAGGCGACAGGTCGCCGAGGCATCGTTTCCGTTCGGGCGATCCGCAGGCTGCTATCCGTCCTGCGGGATTCGGTGGCAACGGATCAGCGCCCGGCCGAGAGCATCCCTGCCTTGACACTTGGGATGTTAGGGATTATTGTTATTAAGGATACTCCACAACACAGGAGGAGTAGGTCATGCCGATCAAATCAGAGCGATTTGAGGTGATCAGCGTCTCACTTCCGCGGGACTTGGTACGGCGCGCCAATGCCCTCATCCCTAAGACGCAGCGCAGCCGGGTGATAAGCGAGGTGCTCGCCAAGTTCCTGGACTCCACTTCACGGAAACACTTGGAGCGAGAGTACCTGGACTACTATGGGCAACGTTCGGCTCGTGAAACGCTGGAGGAGCGGGACCTGCTGGTCGAATGGAGCCTGAGTGACGAGGAGGCCTGGGCCATCTTGGAGAAGGAGGAGCCGAGTGGTCGCCGTGCGGCGCGGTGATGTCATCCTGGCCAACCTCGATCCCACTATCGGCGTCGAGATCAAAAAGACCAGGCCGGTGATCGTTCTTTCCAACGACAGCATCAATCAACTCAGCCAACTTGCGGTGGTCGTGCCGCTGACCAAGAACGTCGCCCACCTCTCGCCCAGTCATGCCCTGATTCCGAAAGGCGTTGCCCGCCTGAGTTTCGCCTCCAAGGCCGTCACGGAGCAAATCAAAGCGGTGGACAAGCGTCGCCTCGTCAAGCGGTTGGGCAGTCTGCCTCCAGACTTGCTTGCCCAGGTCGAGCGAGCGCTCAAGAACACCCTTGCGTTTCCCTAGGATTCCCTTCCGGCCCTTGGACTTACTGAGAAACCCCTTGACAGCCGTTTTCATAGGCGATCTGAATCACGGAAGAGACCACGAACGTCTGGCAAATCAACCGCACGCTTGGAGGTCGCTCGATGAGGCAGAAATCCTCGCGTGGCACTCGTGCCTATCCGCGGAAGGACGCTGCGGACTGGGAGGTCTCGGGGGCGATCGCGGACATTGCGATGGCCCCATGGGGCATGGGCTCCACGAAAACTGCCGAAGCGCGGCTGCGTTGCGCGTTGAAACTGGTCCCAGATCACCCTGAAGGGCTGAACCTCCTCGCCCAGGTGTGCGCCCAAACCTCGCGTCACAAGGAAGCCTTCTCATTGCTGGAGCGCGGGATAGCCGCGCTGGCCACGCGGCCAGCCGATCTCGTCTTGTTCGGCACGGCGCTGGCTGAGACTTACGAGGCGCGCAAGGACTTCCGCCGGGCGAAGGCCGTCTACGAACGCTGCCTTCAGGCGGTAGACGCCGCTGGATTCCACAGCGGGCTCGGCTACTGCCTGGGGAAATTGGGAGATCTGCGGGGCGCGGTCCGACACGCTGAGGCGGCCTCGAAGCTGGCACCCGGGCGTGCAAATTATCTCAGCGATTGGGGCTGGTCGCTTATTGAGGTGGGACGACCGGCCGAGGCCCTTCCCCTCCTGGAGCGCGCGGTAGCCATGGATCCTGCCGACGAGTTAGCCCATGGGAATCTGGAACATTGCCGGATGTTGCTGTCGGCGCCAGCACCTCGGCCGCGGAAGCGCAGGGGCAAACCCAAGTAGAGGACACCGAGGATTACGTCTTCTGTCTCCAGGTGTCATCCGCATCAAAAGGGCAAAAGGACTGCCTGACCCCCTTCATGCGCCCGAGACGAACACTCTCATCAGGTGGCTGGAGGGCTGGGAGATTGCTCCTTCACCGGATTCCGAGGCTTCCGGCGATTCGCCTTGACAGGACGGGGAGGGTGGGCCTATAAGTGCCACCAGACAGGACGGGAAGGGGTAGATCGGGGTCCTCGCCAGGGCGGAGAGGATGAGAAAGTCCTAACGAGGGACGATCCGCGGGATCGTCTTTTGTTAGGGCTTCGTGTTTCTGGGGGTGCGAATGGGAACCGTTCGAGCGCGCTTTTTCGAGAGCTTGAAGGCCCGACCGGTGATCGCCGGCCTGCGGGACTCGACGGGCGTCGAGGGGGCCATCCGGCACGGGGTGGGCGTGCTGTTCATCCTGGGGGAGGACATCTTCGCCCTGCAGGAGAGCGTGGCGAAGGCGCACGCGGAGGGGCGGCTGATCCTGGCCCACGTGGACCTGATCAAAGGCATCGGGCGCGACGAAGCGGGCGTCCGGTTCCTGGCCCGCACCCTGGGGGTGGATGGGATCCTGACGACGCGCTCCAACCTCATCGGCCCCGCGAAGCGGGAAGGACTGATCGCGGTCCAGCGGCTCTTCGTCCTGGACTCGGAATCCCTGGAGGCCGGCCTGCCCACCGTGGAGAAGGCCGCCCCCGACGCGGTCGAGATGTTGCCGGGCGTGATCCTGCCGACCATCGCCCTGCACCTGGCGCGGCGCCGGACGCTCCCGCCCCTGATCGCCGGGGGGCTGATCCGGACCGCGGACCAGGTGGACGCGGTCCTCTCGGTCGGGGCGGTGGCGGTCTCGACCAGCGAAGCCAGTCTGTGGCGGTATGCCCCGAAGCGAGGTCGGTGATGAGCCAGGGCCGTGGGGCCGCCGTGGAGCAGGGGACCAGCCGGAGATCCATCCCGGCGTTTCGGGGGTACATCTTCGATCTGGATGGGACCGTCTACCGGGGGGACCGGTTGCTGCCGGGAGCCCGGGAGACCATCGAGGGTCTGCGCGCCGCCGGGCGACGGGTCGTCTTCCTGTCGAACAAGCCCATTGATACGCGGGAGAGCTACGCCCGCAAGCTTCGTCACCTGGGGGTCCCGATCCGGACGGCGGATGTCATCAACTCCTCCTTCGTCCTGGCCCGCTACCTCGGCGCGCGGAGCCCCGGGGCGCGCCTCTTCGTCATCGGCGAGCGGCCGCTGCTCGCCGAGCTGCGCCGGGCCGGCTTCCGGATCGTGGCGAACGGCGATCAGGCGGACTGGGTGGTGATCGCCTTCGATCGTACCTTCGACTACGCCAAGCTGACCGGGGCCCTGCACGCGGTCCGGCTGGGCGCGCGCCTCATTGCCACCAATCCGGATCGCACCTGCCCGGTGGAGGGCGGCGAGATCCCGGACTGCGCCGCCATGATCGGCGCCGTGGAGGGGGCCACGGCCAAGCGGGTCGAGGTGATCGTGGGCAAGCCGTCCCGCATCACCCTGGACGTCTGTCTGGCCCAGATGGGCCTCCGGGCCCGGGACTGCCTCATGATCGGCGACCGCCTGGAGACCGACATTCGGATGGCCCGGGAGGCCGGCATGGCCGGGGCGCTGGTCCTGACGGGGGTAACCGACCGCCGGACCCTGCGGCGATCGCCCATCCAGCCGGACTACGTGCTGCGCGACCTCCGGGAACTCCTCGCCGCGAGATGAGCGCGGCTCGGGAAGGACAGGCATCCCAGATGCAGGATCGGCTCCAAGGCCTGGACGGGCAGCCGTTCGATGTCGTCGTCATCGGCGGCGGCATGGCGGGGGCGGGCATCGCTCGGGACGCCGCCATCCGAGGCCACCGGACGCTCCTCCTGGAGCGGAAGGACTTCGCCTTCGGCACGACCAGCCGTTCCTCGAAGCTGATCCATGGGGGCCTTCGCTATCTTGAACTGTTCGACTTCGGCCTGGTGCGGGAGTCCCTGCGGGAGCGCGAGCGCCTCCAGCGTCTGGCCCCCCATCTGGTGCGACCCCTGCCCTTCATCGTTCCTGTCTACCGCGGGGCCAAGCGCGGCCTGGTCACGGTCCGCGTGGGGATGAAGCTGTACGACCTGCTCACCCCGGAGAAGCGGACCGAACCCTACCGGACCATGTCGCGGGAGGAAACCCAGCGGCGCGAGCCGCACCTCGAGCCCCGGGACCTGCTGGGCGCCGGGTTCTATTTCGACGATCTGTTGCTGCTGCCGGAACGACTCTGCCTGGAAAACATCCTGTCGGCGCGGCGGTGGGGGGCCCTCGTATTTAACTATGCGGAGGTTACGGCGATACAGAGCCGCGAGCCGCGAGCCGCGAGCCGCGAGCCGAGAGCCCCCGCCCGCCGGGCAAGCGGGGAGCGCCGAGAGTGGGAGATCGAAATACGTGATGGGCTGGGTGGCGGGGTGGCCCGCGTGAAGGCCCGGGTGGTGGTGAATGCGGCCGGCCCCTGTGTGGATCGCGTCCGCCGTCTGGCCGGTGTGGACCAGGGGCGGCGGTGCCTCCGGACGACGAAGGGGATTCACTTGCTGCTCCCCCGCATCACCGACCACGCCGTCTACATCGCCGCCAAGCGGGACGAGCGGATGTTCTTCGTGATCCCCTGGCGAGGATTCTCGCTGGTGGGCACCACCGACATCCAGGAGACCCAGCGGGTGTTCCCGACCGCCCGCGTCCGCGAGGACGAGATCGCCTATACGTATGCCGGGGTGCGCCCCCTGGCGTTCGAAGAGGGCCGGGCGGCCTCGGCCGTCTCCCGCGAGCACAAGGTCATCCCCGAGGGGGAGACCGGCACGTTCCTCTCCATCACCGGGACGAAGCTGACCTGTTACCGGAGCCTGGCGGAAGAGGCGGTGGATCGGGTCGGGCGCGTGCTGGGGCGCCCGGTTTCCTGCCGGACCCACAGGTTGGCTTTGGACGGTTCCGACGGCGACGGAACGGTGGAGGTGCGCCTCTGGGCGGACGTGGCGGACGCCAGCAGGCGAAGCGGCCTGGACCCGGAGCAGATCCAGAACCTCCTGGCGATCTACGGGCGCCGATCCCCGGCCGTCCTGGAGATCGCCGCCCGGGCCCCGGAACTCAGGGAGCGCCTCTGCAAGCAGAATCCCGACATCCGCGGCCAGCTCCTCTATGCCCTGGAACACGAATTGACCGAGACCCTCAGCGACTTCCTGCTGCGCCGGACCGGGATCGGTACCAGTGCCTGCATGGGCCTGGACTGCTGCCGGCAGATCGCCGCCTGGATGGGGGAGATTCGGGGCTGGGACGCCCGGCGGGTGGATGGGGAGATCGAGGCGTTCCTGGACGAGATCGCCCTGGGGCAGCGCTTCCGGGAGGGCTTGCGCGGACCCCACAGGGAAGAAACCGCAGATGAACGCAAATAAACGCAGATTCGGGCCAAGGGGCCCACTGAGCGCCGACCCGGCCGGCGACAGCGCGCAACGCTGGCGCTCGCGCCCGGCCGGTGACCCCGCCGATGTGGTGTGGAGCTATTCCGGCGTGCGGCCCTTGCTGGAGGACAAACGGCAATGCACCTGACACTGCAGAACGTGACCAAAGTGGTCAATGGCCAAACCCATCTGTACGGCATCGATCTGGAGCTCGCCTCCGGCTCGTTCAATGTGCTGCTGGGCCCCACGCAGGCGGGCAAGACCTCGCTGATGCGGCTGATGGCGGGGCTCGACCACCCGAGTTCCGGCAAAGTCATCGTGGACGGCAAGGACGTGACCTGCGTCAGCGTGCGCGAGCGTAACGTGGCGATGGTCTACCAGCAGTTCCTGAACTATCCCTCTTTTACCGTGTACGAAAACATCGCCTCGCCACTGCGCCTGGCGAAGGGTTTATCCGCGAAGGAAATCGACGCCAAGGTGAGGGCTACGGCGGAGATGGTGCACATCGAGCACCTGCTCGATCGGCTGCCGGCGGAACTCTCCGGTGGTCAGCAGCAGCGCACCGCCATGGCCCGGGCGCTGGTCAAGGGCGCATCGCTCCTTTTGCTGGACGAGCCGCTCGTCAACCTGGACTACAAGCTGCGCGAGGAGCTGCGCAGCGAGATGCGCCAAATCTTCAGCCAGGGCATCACCACCGTGGTGTACGCCACTACCGAACCCCAGGAAGCCCTGATGCTCGGCGGCAACACGGCCGTGCTGGACGCCGGGCGCCTGCTACAATACGGTCCGGCGCTGGAGGTCTACCACCGCCCTGCGACGGTAAGGGCCAGTGAGGTCTTCAGCAATCCACCGATCAACCTGATCCGGGCGAGCATCGGCGCGCAGGGCTGCCGGCTGTCGGCTGATGTGGCGTTCCCGCTGGCGGAGCACATGCGCTCGCTGCCGCCCGGCGACTACCAGGTGGGCGTGCGGGCAAACCACATCGACGTGGTGGCCCGCGCCGAGAACGGCGGCGTGATCCCGGCAACGGTCGAGCTGGCCGAGATCACCGGCTCGGAAACCTATATCCACGCCGGGCACGGCGATTTCACCGTGGTCGCGCTGGTCGAAGGGGTGCACGAATATGGCCTGGGCGAGGCCGTCAACCTCCACCTGGATCCGCGCCGGCTGTTCATCTTCAACAGCGCCGGAAATCTGGTGGCCGCACCCGAGCGGACATTGAATAACAGGAGGACAGCCTGATGGCGCGGATCGAATTCAAGAGGCTTGCTCACAGCTATCGGCCGTCCCCGGAAAAACCCGAAGACTACGCGCTGCGGTCGATGGACCTCACCTGGGAGGACGCTGGGGCCTACGCGGTGCTCGGGCCGTCGGGCTGCGGCAAGACGACGC
>JACQXP010000159.1 GCA_016208645.1 Candidatus Methylomirabilota bacterium
GGACCGGCGGCGCGGAGTCCCGCCTCTGGCGGGACGACCCGGAGCAAGGCCCCGATGCTCTTACCGCAGCCTGGCCCCGAGGGGCACCCCCGGGACGTCGCGGAAACCACTCGCGACACGACAGGCATTCATAAACATCAGCAATACCCGTCGAGGCGATGGAGGCCGGCCTCACGCGCGAGGCGCAGGGCCTCCTCGAACTCCGCCCGCGTTGGCCGCCGGGCCAGGGCCGGGTACTCGTGCGCCCGGTAGCACGGCCGGTACTGGTCCATGATGTTCACGTACGTGTCCTTCGACAGACCCGCCAGAAACCGAACGACCTCGCCCGTGCCTGCAAGGTTATTGGGAAGAATCAGGTGACGCACCAGCAACCCACGGCGGGCGATCCCCCGGCCGTCCAGCGAGAGATCCCCCACCTGGCGATGCATCTCCCGGAACGCGATCCTGGCGACTTCGGGATAATTCTCCCCCTTGGAATACCGCTCTGCCACCTGAGCGTCGGCGTACTTGAAGTCCGGCATGTAGATGTCAAAGACGTCCTCCAGGAGCCGGAGCGTGTCCAGGGACTCGTACCCGCCGCAGTTGTACACCAGGGGAACCCGCAGGCCGCCGTCCACGGCGATGGGCAGCGCCCGCAGGATCTGCGGGACCTGGTGCGTGGGCGTCACGAAGTTGATGTTGTGGCAGCCCATCCGCTGAAGCTCCAGCATCATCCCGGCCAGCTCCCTGGCCGAGACGATCCGCCCCCCATCCTGCTGGCTGATCCCGAAATTCTGGCAGAAGACGCAGCAGAGGTTGCAGTGGGCTAGAAAGATCGTCCCCGAGCCACCGGAGCCGACCAGGGGGCGCTCCTCGCCGAAATGCGGCCCGTGGCTCGCGACCATCGCCTGATCGCCGACGCCGCAGATGCCGGTCTCCCCCTGAAGGCGCTGCGCCAGGCATTCCCGCGGGCAGACGCGGCACGACTCCAGCAGCCGCTCAGCCGCCTTCGCCCGCTGCTCCAACTCTCCGGTGCGATGGAGTTCGAGATACGCCGGCCAGGACATATGCCATCACCGGTGCCATCTTACCACCGCTCTCGGACCGCTACAACCATCGCCAGGTCTTAAGGGGGATGCCGTAGCCGAGAGCGAATCCGCGATCCCGGTGCCACTTAAGCCGTCGCGCTGCGAGAATGAAAGTGTTGACTTTTCGGATACCTTATTGTAGATGCTTTGCAGGACAACTCGTCAACGAGATGCAGGCGATCTATCTGCGGGGAGGATCTATGAAGTTCGTTGCCGTGCGTGATCTTCGTCTGAAGCCCGGCCAAGTTTGGCAGCGTCTTGACCGCGAAAGGGAGCTGATCGTCACCTCTAACGGTAAGCCGATCGCTCTCCTCACCCGGGTCAACGAGGAAGATTTTGAAAAGACGATCGCAGCCGTTCGCCGCGCCCGTGCACTGATGGCCGTGGAGGAAATGCAACGAGGATCCGTCGCGGCTGGCACGGACCGGTTGTCAGATGCCGAAATTGAGGGCGAGATTAGGGCGGTCCGGCGGAGCCGGGCCCGGTGATAATCGTCCTCGACACCAATGTCGTGGTATCGGGCCTTCTCCGACCTCATAGCAAGCCAGCGACGATCCTCCGACTGGTGGCCACAGGAGTGCTCCGTGTCGCGTACGACGAACGCATTCTTGCGGAATACCGCGAAGTACTGAGGCGGCCCAAATTCCCCTTCTCCTCCGAGCAGATTCGGGCCTTCCTCGACCAGACTGAGGCTGAGGGTGAGGTGGTCGTCGCCCTCCCCTTAAAGTCCGCTCTGCCCGACCCGGACGACGCGCCCTTTCTGGAAGTGGCCGTGGCCGCCCATGCCGATGCCCTCATCACGGGCAACACACGCCACTACCCCGCCCGAGCCCGCCACGGCGTCACCGTCCTCGATCCGGCCGCGTTCCTGGATCGCTGGAGCCGACAGCCACGACGCTAGCCGATCGCGCCACCGGCGTGTCCCGCCGCCTTTCCTGGTCCACCAGAC
>JACQXP010000160.1 GCA_016208645.1 Candidatus Methylomirabilota bacterium
AGCCCAGGCCGCGGCGAATCCGTCGAGCAACAGGCAAAGCGCGGGAGCCAGTGCACTAATCACGGCGCGCCGGGTCAACAACGCATCCTCCACAGGCCCGTTACATCCCCGCCTTGACGAAGAAGTATCCCTCGTAAATCCCCACGACGATCAGGACTAGGCCGGCGGCCCGGACGATCCAGGGCGCCGCGGTCCGCAGACCAACGAGCAGCGCATTGCCGGAGAGCCCGGCGATGAGGGCCGTCCCGACCATCAGTGCTGCCATGGCGAAGGCGCATGGCGAGAAGAAGGCGCCTGCCCCCGCGAGGAGCCCGAAGAGAACCAGCCCTGAGGGCGAGGCGAAGTCCAGCCGCTCCAGGCCCTCGACGACCCAGACGTTCCACGTCCAGAGGCCGAGCGCCAGGATCCCACCAAGGACGAGAAACCCGGCGGTCGCCACCGCAACCCTGGGAGCCCGTTCCACGCCTGCCATCGCCCTCACCGCGCCGCCTCCAGCAGGCGCCGGCGCAGATCGGCCCCCTTCGGCGTCCCGGAGAACGCCAGCACCCCGTTGATGGCGATGGCGGGCGTTGCCATGACCCGGTACTGCACCGCCACCTCCGGGTGGTCTGCCAGGTTGATCACATCCACCTTCAGGTCAGGGATCTCCTGGCGAAGCCGGGCGATGGTGTTCACGACCAACGCCTTGGCCGCCTCGCACTTGCGACAGCCGGGCGCCGTGAGGACCTCGACCCTGACCATCGTCACTCTCGCCGCGCGAGCCACCGGACGAGCGGCCGGCCGATGCCCAGGCCAGCGGCCAGGACAGCCACCAGGATGAGCGGGCCCAGAAGGCTCAGCGCCGTCACGTCGTCATCGCCGTGGGCCCAAGCCAACGCAGGCACCAGCAAATGACCAATGACCAATGACCAAATCCCAACGGACACTCGCCACCCATTGGTCATCCCGCCATGGCGGGATTGGTCACTGAGAATTGCTCCACGGCGCAGTTTGTTCCACATGGGCCACGATCCTCACCCCGGCCCGGAGCCGGCGATAATCGTCCCAGAGAATCGGGATGACCAGCAGCAGCGCGATGACCACCCACGGCCCGTACAGGAGCCACGGGTTGTGGACCGCCATATCCCCCAGGACGCTCTCCACCTCGGCACTCTCGGCGATGTTGGAGCCGAGACCCAGGTGAACGAGTGTGTTCCAGACCTTGTGAAAGACCGACTCCTCCCAGTAGGCATGGCCGAAGAGGTAGCCCTTGGGAATGATGAAGGCACCCCACCCGACGAGTCCCCAGCCGACGGCGCGCTGGATCCGCTCCCGCCGTGACAGGAACCACCCGGTGGCGTTCACGCCCAGGATGGCCAGGATGGACAGGGCGAGCAGCGGCGTGGCCCGCCCGATCCCGTGGATCAACCCGTATGCGAGTCCGGTCTTCAGGCTGCCGGTTCCTGCGATGTAGGTCAGCAGGACGTAGAACGCCGGGTTGGGGCAGCCGATCCCGGCATTCCCCAGGAGGAGGCCCATCCCGAAGGCCCGGGCGTAATCCCCCTGTTGCTGAATCGATCCCGGGAGCGGACCGCTAAAGGTTGGAAGCTGCCACGGGAGCAGGCCCAGCTCCGTAAGGCCGAATACATACGCTGCGAGGCCCGCCACCAGCCACATCAGGAGCGTGACGCGGTCCAGGTACAGGATTCGACCGAGGGAGGCAACCGCCACGCCATATGCCGCGATCGTCAGGGTAAGCCCGAGCCCGAAGAGCGCCGCCATGGTGAATCCCCGCGGTATAGGCCAAGGCAAGGCTCACCACCTCCAGGGGCGACGTCGCCAGACTGAACAGGCCGATGACCGTCAGGGAGAACAGCGCGACACCAAGCGCGACCAGGATCGCGCGGAATCGCGCCTCGTTTGTGTCCAGGGGAAGCGATCGTGTTTCCATAATACCCCTCCCGAGCCTCCGGGACCGGTCGGGTCTTCCCCGGCTGGATTGCGCCCGATCCGGCTCGTGGGAGGAGGATACACCTTTCCCTTGAGGGGAAGGTCAAGCCTGAAGTTTTCTGTGCGACTGATCGGCAGGGTTTCGGGATCGGGAGGCAGGCCGGGGGCGGCGGGGCGCGGGAGGGAGCGATTCCACGTGGGGACAAATCGCTGCCTGGCCTCCCTCGCGAATCTCACGCCTGCAGCGGCGGGAGAGGCGACGGAGTTCCTGGCGGAGAACGGTCAACTCTGCGATCCGGCGGTCCACCTCCTGGGCCTTTCGCAGCAGCAGGTGCTGGAGGTGAACGCAAGGGGCTTGCCCCCCGTCCCGGATGCCGAGGATCTCCCGGATCTCGCGGAGGCTCAACCCCAACTGCTTGGCTTTTACGATGAAGCTCAGCCGCCGGACGGCATCGGCGGAGTACACACGGTACCCGCTCTCGGTGCGGTCCGGCGGAGGCAAGAGACCGACAGCCTCGTAGTATCGAAGGGTCTTGGCAGTGAGACCCGCCGCCATCGCCGCGCGGCCGATGAAGCAGCGTTCCGGCATTGCCCCCTCCCGGGTTCTTTCCCCAGTGATAATGATAAACCTTCCATGGAGGGGAAGGTCAAGCACTATGCGGGCGCGGGACACGACGGAGGGGGCACCTCACACCGACGGGTGGACAGCCTGGGCTCATCGCGCGAAGGCCCGGTCAATCCGATTCTTGATCTCCGCCACCTGGACGCCCTGCTTGTGCAGCCGTTGCGCTTCCAGCGCAATGTCCACGCAGATGTTTCACCCTGCGCCATGCTCATCGGCAAAGCAGTCCAGGTTGTTCTGGTGCCCGGGATTCCGGTCGCAGCCGCAGTAGCACATGACGTGCTCCAGGACCTCGGGAATCTCCCTGGCCACCTGGTAGCCCTTGGCGGCATACCCGGTGAACAGCACGGGTGACAAGGTGGCGGGACGCGGCACCCGGGGGATGGCGGGCTTGGCGCCCCGCACCGGACCCCCATCCCCACCGATGGTCCACCAGTAGCCGCCGATCCCCAGCGCGGCCACGAGCAGGAGCACGCCCGCGATCACGGGCGCCCGGCTCCCCGACTTGGCGGGTCTCTCCTTGACCGGAGCGCCCCTTTTCTTCTCGCCCATGCCTTCCTCCTATCTGGTGATGCCGATGCTGCAGGTCGCACGAACGGCTCCACTGCAGCAGGCTCGTCGCGTTAGAACTACGCGTGCACTCTAGAGGG
>JACQXP010000198.1 GCA_016208645.1 Candidatus Methylomirabilota bacterium
CCAGAGGCAGACAGGACCGGCCCGCGCTGAGCTCCGGGAGCAGGAGAACGCGCACTGCCCCGGAGTCGGCACCGCAGAACTCGGCCTTGCAAATTAGAAGTCTCACTTCTATGTTGCACAGATGATCCGGGGGCACTACGCACTACAGCTCACGGGCTCGCTGCGGTAGTCAGCCCTGGCGCGGACCAGAGGGCGGGGGGCTGGTTTGTAAACGCATGTCGCCCCGTAACAAGGGGCTGGCTGGGGCAAAAAGGCCTTGACACTTTTTTTCTCAACGTGCTAGCTTGAGCCGCTTTTTTCCGGGCTTCGCGGTCGCATCGGGGCCTTCCTGGGGCCGGATTTTCGCAATCCCCTTCCCCATTCCCGTATTGGACGAGCGAGAGACCGTTATCCGTCGGACCCTGGTGGGCGCTCTCGTCGTGGGTGCGTCCGGGGGCTTGGTCCTGTTGCTGTTCGGTCGCGCCGGGTGGGCCATCGCCTTCAGCCTGGGGGCGGCCATCAGCCTCGGCAATTTTCATCTGATCACGCGCGCCGTGGGGCGCCTGGCGGATCCGAATCCCGCGCAGGCCTCCCGGCATCTCTGGAAGGGTGCCCTGTTCCGGTTCGCCGCCGTCGGGATCGTCCTCTTCCTGGCGGTGGCCGTGCTGCAGGTGAACGTCCTGGCGCTCCTGGCCGGGCTGGTCATCACGCAGCTCGGGATGATCGGGTACTGGCTCTGGCGCTCGGCGCGGGCCGATCCGAAATGACCAATGACGGCTCGACTGAACTCGCCGAAGTCCAATTCCCAGTGACCAATCACGGATGCTGGAGATGCCTGTTCCAGTCAGGGTTGGTGGAGGTTCCGTGGGACGCCTAGCACGGTTCACCCGCTTCGTGAGCTCCGCCTGTCTCATCGTGCTGGCCGCGCTTCCGCCGGGGCTCCTGCTGGCGGCAGAGGAGGCCGCCAAGCACGAAGAGCCCGGGATCATCAACCTGAACGTCACCCTGCTGATCCAGGCGGTGAACTTCCTCATCCTCATCGCCCTCCTGTCCCGGTTCCTGTTCACCCCCCTGACGAAGTTCCTGAAGGAGCGGTCCGCGGGGATCGAGAAGGCACTGGCGGAGGCCAAGCTGGCCCGCGAGGCCGCCGCCAAGGCGCAGGAAGAGCATCGCGCCCAACTCCTGGCCACCCATCGCGAGGCGGCCGCATTGCGCGAGCAGGCCCAGCGCGACGTCGAGGCGGAGCGGCAGCGCCTGCTGAAGGCGTCGCGGGACGAGGCCCAGCGCCTGACGGAAGAGGCCAAGGCCGCCATCGAGGCGGAGACCAGGCGCGCCCGCGCCACCCTCCGGGAAGAGGTGGTCAGCCTGTCCCTGGCGGCGGCGGAGCGGCTGCTGGGCCGGTCCCTCACCGGCGACGATCAGAAGCGGCTGGCCGAAGAGTACGTGCGGGACCTGGGAGGCAAGAATTGATCGCGGGATCTTTGGCCAAGCGGTACGCCAAGGCCCTGGTGGATGTGGCCGCGGCCTCCGACGACCTCGAGGTCATCCGCCAGGAGCTCGCCGAGTTCGCGGGCCTGCTGCGGGAGCACCGGGAGCTGCGGCTGTTCCTGGCCAATCCCAGCGTCCTCCGGCGCGACAAGGTGCGGGCCCTCGACGAGGTCATGGCAACCGTCCGGCTCCGGCCGCTGACGACGTCCTTCTTCCGGATCCTCCTCACGGCGGGGCGACTCCCGGCGCTGGACAGCGTCCTCCGCGCCTACGAGGCGCTGGTGGACGAGCGGCTGGGTCGGGTCAAGGCCGTGGTGACGGCCGCCGTCCCGCTGGAGACGGACGCGCAGGAGCGCCTCCGGCTGCGGCTGGAGCAGGTGGTGGGGAAACGCGTCTATCTCGAGGTCCAGCAGGACCCGGGCATCCTGGGCGGGCTGATCTCCCAGATCGGCAGCCTGGTGTACGACGGGAGCCTCCGGACCCAGCTGGCCAGGCTGCACGAGCAGTTGGTGCGCGGCTAAGGATGCGTGAAGCGTGATCCGTGAAACGTGATGCGGAGGATGTGAAGCGGTAGGGGGGCAGGGGAGACGATGGTACAGATCAAGGCCGAAGAGATCAGCCAGATCATCCGCCAGCAGCTCGCCTCCTATGAGGCGGCGATCGACGTGGCCGAGGTGGGGACCGTCATCGAGGTGGGCGACGGCATCGCCCGGATCTACGGCCTGGAGAAGGCCATGGCCATGGAGATGCTGGAGTTTCCCAACGGCGTCATGGGCATGGTCCTGAACCTGGAAGAGGACAACGTGGGCGCCGTGCTCTTGGGCGACGACACGCTCATCAAGGAGGGCGACCAGGTCAAGCGGACCGGCCGGATCACCTCGGTGCCGGTGGGCGAGGCGGTCATCGGCCGGGTGGTGAACGCCCTCGGGCAGCCGGTGGACGGCAAGGGCCCCATCGAGGCCACGGAGTTCCGCCCCATCGAGCGGTTCGCGCCCGGTGTGGTGGACCGCCGGCCCGTCAAGGAGCCGCTCCAGACCGGCATCAAGGCCATTGACGCCATGATCCCCATCGGCCGGGGCCAGCGCGAGTTGATCATCGGCGACCGACAGACGGGCAAGACGGCCATCGCCGTGGACACCATCCTCAACCAGAAGGGGAAGGATGTCTACTGCTTCTACGTGGCCTGCGGCCAGAAGCGGTCCACCGTCGCCCAGGTGGTCAAGATCCTGGAGGAGGCCGGGGCCATGGCCTACACCACCGTGGTGGTGGCCTCGGCGTCGGAGCCGGCGCCGCTCCAGTACATCGCCCCCTACGCCGGCTGCACCATGGGGGAGCACTTCCGCGACACCAAGCGCCACGCCCTCTGCATCTACGACGACCTGACGAAGCATGCCGCGTCCTACCGGCAGCTCTCGCTGCTCCTGCGCCGGCCGCCGGGGCGCGAGGCGTACCCCGGCGACGTCTTCTACCTCCATTCCCGCCTCCTGGAGCGGGCGGCGAAGCTGAACGATGCGCTGGGGGGGGGATCGCTCACCGCGCTGCCCATCATCGAGACCCAACTGGGGGACGTGTCTGCCTACATCCCCACCAACGTCATCTCCATCACCGATGGGCAGATCTACCTGGAGACGGACCTGTTCTACGCCGGCATCCGGCCCGCGGTGAACGTGGGCCTGTCGGTGTCCCGGGTGGGCGGCAGCGCGCAGATCAAGGCCATGAAGCAGGTGGCCGGCAAGCTGCGGCTGGACCTGGCCCAGTACCGGGAGATGGCCGCCTTCGCCCAGTTCGGATCGGAGCTGGACAAGGCGACCCAGGCCCAGCTCAACCGCGGCCAGCGCATGGTGGAGGTCCTGAAGCAGGGGCAGTACGTCCCCATTCCCGTCGAGAAGCAGGTCCTGATCATCCATGCGGGCACCACCGGGCACCTGGACGACCTGCCCGTGGAGGCCCTCACCGCCTTCGAGCTGGCGCTCTACAAGTTCGCCGAGACCCGCCACCCGGGGATCTTCACGGGGCTCACAGAGAAGAAGGAGATCACCGACGCCCTGCGCGCCCAGATGGATCAGTGCGTCCAGGAGTGCAAGGCGGAGTTCGCCGCTACGGCGAAGACGCCGTAGCGGAATTTTCGATTGTCGATTTGTGATTTTCGATTTTGAAAATCGGCAATTGCAAATCGAAAATCGACAATAGCATCTATGGCTACCCTGCGCGACATCCGGCGACGCATCACCAGCGTCAAGAGCACCCAGCAGATCACCCGCGCCATGAAGCTGGTGGCGGCGGCGAAGCTCCGCCGCGCCCAGGAGCGGATCCTGGAGGCCCGCCCCTACGCCTACAAGATGGGAGAGGTCCTCTCGGACCTGGCCCTCCGCTCGCCGCGGGAGCTGCACCCGCTCCTGGCGAAACGCGAGGTCCCCAGCAATGGGCATGACCGCGACGCGGTGACCAACCGGAAGATGCTGGTGGTCATCAGCGGCGACCGCGGCTTGTGCGGCGCCTTCAACAGCAATATCATCCGGCGGTCCGTGGAGTTCTTGCGGTCCTACCAGGACGACCCGGAAATCAGCTTGACCCTGATCGTCGTAGGGCGGAAGGTCCGAGACTTTTACCGGCGGCGCGGGCAGTACGCGGTCCGCTCCGAGTATGCACACTTCTTCGACAGGCTGGCCTACTCCCATGCGGCGCAGATCGCGCAGGACCTCACCCAGGCCTACGTTGAGGAAGCGGTGGACGAGGTGCATCTCGTCTACAACGAGTTCAAGTCCGTCGCCACGCAGCGGGTGGTCGTGGAGCAGTTGCTCCCGATCCAGCCGGCGCCGGTGCCGGAGGGCGCCTCGGTGGTCGAGTTCATCTTCGAGCCGTCGCCGGATGCTGTCCTGGAGCGCCTGTTGCCCAAGCACGTGGAGGTGCAAATCTACCGGGCGCTCATGGAGTCGCTGGCGGCGGAGTACGGCGCGCGCATGACCGCCATGGAGAGCGCCACGAAGAACGCCTCGGAGATGATCGACCTCTTGACCCTCCAGTTCAACAAGGCGCGGCAGGAGCGGATCACCAAGGAGCTCCTGGAGATCGTCGGCGGCGCGGAGGCCCTCCGGCAGGCGGGAGGGTAGAAAGGCGTTCGGCTGTTCCCTGCCCGCGCCGTCGCGGCAGGCGGGTACGATTCGATGGTTCGAGAACAACCGAACACCCGAACCCTCGAACGCCCGAACGCTCTTGAGGACATGATGAAGACCGAGCACTGTCCATTGTGCGGCAAGCCGCAGCCGGCGCCGGCGGATCCCCTGAAGGCGCAGGCGGAGACTCCGGGGAGGCTCGCGCGCCTCACCCGGGGCCTGACCCGGGCCCAGTTGCTTCACCAGCCGGCCCCCGGGAAGTGGTCCATTCACGACGCGAATCACCTGGGCCAGATCGAGCGGATCCGCAAGACCTTGAAGAAGAGCCGAGAGCCG
>JACQXP010000199.1 GCA_016208645.1 Candidatus Methylomirabilota bacterium
CGCGTCCACCTTCTCATACGCCAGGGCCAACCCATACGTGGCGCCCGGGTGCCGGGGGTCCAGGGACAGGACGTGGCGGTAGCGGGCGATGGCGTCCTGGTACAGGCCCTTCTCCTCGTAGATCTCGCCCAGGCTCAGGTGCGCCTCCAGGAACTTGGGATCCAGTTGGACGGCCCGTTGATACTCGGCCACGGACTCGTGGTAGAGCTGCTTCTCGTTGTAGTAGATCTTGCCCAGGCCGAAGTGGACCCGCGCGTTCTCCGGTTCCAGCTGCAGCGCCTTCCGGTACTCGGCGATGGCCTCATCGTACTGGCCCTTGGCCTGGCGGGCGTCCCCCAGCCCGACCAACGCCTCCGCGTAGTCCGGCGACAGCTCCACGGCCTTCTGGTACGCCTGGATCGCCTGATCGTACAGGCGGCGCGGGCTGTTGACCAGGAGATCCCCCAGCCACTTGTAGGCGTCGGTGAAGGTCGGATCGAGCTGGATCGTCTTCCGGAATTCGCCCGAGGCCTTCCACCGGTTGTTGGTGGCGAAGAGGGAGATCCCCAGCCCGAAGTGGGCCAGGGCGAAGTTCTGGTCCGCTTCCAGCCCCTTGCCGAAGAGCGCGATGGCCTGCTCGTGCCCCTCCCGGGTCCGGAGGCCCTGCTGCCACATGGCCCGGGCGTAGAGGGCGTAGGCCTCCAGCGAGCCGGTCTGCTTGGTGAAGGCCGCTTGCAGCCGCCGCTCGTCCGGCGGGGTCACCCGCACCCGGAAATGCTGGAGGAGCTGCCGGGCGATCCGCCCCTGGCCCGCCAGGAAGTCGCTCAGCGGGCCCACGACCTCCTCGCCCACGATGACGTGGCCGACCTGCCCCCCGCCGTTGTCCGCGATCCGGGCCTGGACCCTCAGGGTATCGCCGTCCAGGGCGTAGGTCCCGGTCACGAGCCCCAGGACCTGGAGATCCCGCGCCAGCCGGAGCGCGGCCTCATCGGTCAGGACGTCCGCCACCGAGACGTTCACGCGCTGCCCTGACGCGACGATGCCCTCCGAATCCACCAGGCGCACCGCGCGAACCTGCCGCAGCCCGTGGCGGACCGCCTCGCTCAGCGCGTCGCCGAATCCTTCTGGCACGCCGGCCAGAGACCCCGTGAACGGGATCACCGCCAGCGGGACCTTGGGTGCCGCCGTCGGCGGCGGCGCGGTCGGCGCCTGTCCGTTGGCCAGCCCGGCGAGCCCACTCGCCCACACGACGACCACGATGAGCAGGGCAAGGTGGGTCTGGCCCCACATGCATCGCATCCTTCCTCGCGTCACCCCATGTGAATTCCCTCCTCTGTTCGACGATGCCCTGCCGTGCAGGCCGTCCGGGCCCGGCCCGCCACCCCACCACTCATGCCGGGCGCGGCCAGCCGACCAGGCCATGTTCAGGTCCGTCGTCCGCGGCCGCCGAACCGCGCGGCCACGTGTTCGGCGGCGTCCCCCTCCGCTCCTCCCGCCGCGCCACCCGGACCGGTCGGGCGGGGCCCGCTCCGGGCGGAGAGACTGCGCCACAGGCGCCCGCGCAGTTGGAGTCGCCGGACGGCCACGTCCGGCAGGAACAGGAGGAGGGCCAGGCCCAGCAGATACGGCCACGCCTCCACCCAGACGCGGGCCTTCCGCCGGTTCTGGGTGAAGCTCTGCCCCGGCTGCGAGGGCGCGGCGCCGCCCGTGAGCGTCGCCAGGTCGCGCAGCAGCCCCTCGTTGACCGAGAGCGCCCGATGCTCCGGCGAGTAGGGGACCACCAGCGACGCCACCTCGGAGCCGACCATCTTCTGATCCTTCCGTTCCGCCACGCCCACCAGGTAGGCCCCCTGCTCCGCCGCCGGGAAGGCGCCGCGGTAGCGTCCGGGGCCCGCCTGCACGAGGGGCAGGACCCCCTGCGTCTTGTCCGGATACACCACGCCGGCGTTGGCCTCCAGGAAGTTCACGAACTCCCCCCTGGCATCCACGGCCTCGAGCTGGACCTCGCCCCGCCCCCCCCGCTGGACCACGGATGTCACCACCTCGTTCCGCTGCGCCGTCCGGAGCGTCCAGCGGACCGTCTGGCCGAAGAGCCTGGCGAACTCGTCCCACTTCACCCAGAGAATGCCCCACTTGGCCTTGGCGTCGGACGTGAAGGCCACCGTGCGACCCAGGCCGAAGCGCCAGGCCGCCAGGATGGGATCCCGCTGGTGCGAGATCAGGATCGTGTCCGCCGTCGGCTTGGGCGTGGTGGACACGTACCCGCCCAGCGGCGGGACCTGGTCCCAGCGGACGTCCTGGGCGATCTCGTGGCCCGCGTGGCTCAGCACGGGGCGGAAGGGCTGCTCGATGATGGAGGCCTTGCTGGCCAGTTGCGTCTCCAGGGTCAGGATCCGGGGGATGCTGTAGACGTCCTCGGTGTAGTAGAAGCGCCCCCGGCCCCAGCGCGAGAGGTCCGTCATGAAGCGGACGTCCGAATCCTTCCCGATGGCCACCGAGGAGACGGTGATCTTGTCCTTCTGCATCCGGCGCACCAGGCCCGCGAAGTCCGCCACCGTCACCTCGCCGTCGGAGAGGACCAGGACGTGCCGCAGGAGCGCCTTCCGGTCGAAGATGGTCTGGTAGGCCTCCTTCAGGGGCGGGAACAGGTCGGTGCCTCCGCCCGCCTTGATGGTGGCGATCTCCTTGAGGATCCGGTCCTTGTCCTTGGCGGGGCCCATGGGCACGACCCAGCTCCAGGCGGTGTCGAAGGCGATCACCCCCACCTCGTTCCGCTCGTCCAAAAGCTCCACCACGAGCTGGGCGGCCTCCTTCGCCAGGTCCAGCTTGGAGAAGCGGGAGTCCACGCTGGTCTCCATGCTGCCGGACCGGTCAATGACCAGCACCGCGGCCAGGGAGGGGATCTCCACCTTCTGGCGGGCCTCCATGGTCACCGGCAGGGCCTCCTCGATCGCCGTGTGGTAGTAGCCCCCCACGCCGAAGCTCTCCTCGCCGCCCAGCATGACCAGGCCGCCCCCCTGGTCCCGCACGTAGTTGCGCAGCAGCTCCATCTGCGGCTTCGTCATGCGCAGGGCGGAGACGTTGCTCAGGATGATGGAGTCGTACCGGGTGAGGCCCTCCATGCTGGCGGGCAGGGCCTCGGGCCCGACCATCTCCACCTGGAGGTTCTGCGTCCGGAGCGCGTTCAAGAGGTGCGTCCCCTGGTCCCGGTCCTTCTCCACGTACAGGACGTGCGGCCGGCCGCGGACCGCCACCAGCCCCACGCCCCGGTTGTTCTCCTCCACCACGTCATCGGGCGCCTCCAGGCGCGCCTGGAAGACGTGGAATCCGCCCTGGTCAATGGACTGCTGGTAGGCGAACACGTTCTTCCCCGGCGTGAGCTTGACGGGCTGCGCCCCCACGAACTCCCCATCCCGGTACAGGGAGATCCGGCCCGAGGTCTCCTTGGCGCTCCAGGCCACCACCCGGACCAGGAAGGATTCGCCGAACTTCACCTCCTGGGGAATCACCAGGCGCTCCACCAGGACCTCGCCCGCGTACTCGTTCCGCAGGGGCACCACGTGGATGTCCACCCCCTCGGCCTGCGCCCGCTGGGCGGCCTCCCGCGCGCTCCCCTGGTTCTCGTTGCCGTCGGTCAGGAGGACGATCCGCTTGGCGCCCTCCCGGGGGAACGCCGCCAGGGCCAGCTTGATGGCCCCCCCGATGTCCGTGGCCCGGGAATCGGCCACGCCGGGCGGCTTCTCCGACAAGGGGCCGCTCCCCAGCGGGGCCTCCAGTGCCGGGCTGCCGCCGAAGGCCACCGCCCCGTATCGGTCCCGCTTGCCCGCGGCCTTGACCGCCTCCTCCACGTACTGCCAGGCCTTCACCCGGTTCTCCAGCGAGACGCTGTCCGAGGCGTCCAGCAGGAACAGGACGTTGAGCTGGTCGGTGGTATGGTAGAGACCCGCCCCGAAGAGCCCCAGGATCAGGAGCAGGACCACGATGCCCCGGAGGCCGGCGGCCCCGAGCGGCCAGCTCCCCTGCGCCTGGCGGTGGTACAGGGCCCCCTCCAGGCAGAGCAGGAGCAGGCCCAAGAGCGCGAAGAGCCGCCAGAGTTCCTGGCGCGAGGGGAAGGCGGCGGCCTCGTCCTCGGGGGCTCCCCGGCCGGCCCGCTCGGGAAGGGCCTGGGCGCGGGGGGCGACGTTGGATTCCCCGTCCGACAGCAGGTTCACGGCGAAGCGCTGCTCCCACGTCCCCGCCCGCAGCGTGTAGACGCCCGCCCGGGCGGTCTCGACGTAGCTCACCCGGCCGTCCGTGTCCGCCCGCAGCGTCCGGGCCTTGCCCGCAGGATCGGTGAGTGTGGCCTCCCGCACGCCCGCCGGCAGGCTGGCCATGAGGGGCTGACCCGCGCGGAGCATGAGGCCCGCGTCCTCGATCTGGCTGGGGTAGAGCCACCGAAGGGCATGGCTGATGAACAGGGGGAACGCCACCCGGAGGGGGAAATCGGTCCGGTACAGATCGAAGCCGACGAAGACCGCCTTCACCCGCCGTTCGTCCAGGGCGTAGATGAGCGGCGTGAGGTTGGACTCCACCAGGGCGCGGCCGCTCCCCACGGGGCGGACCCGCATGGCCTCCTGGACCGCCACCTTGGAGAGGTCCAGGTAGCGCATCACGGGATGGGTCCGGTCCCAGTCAATGATGGGCGGCTCATCCACCCGACCGAGGAGTTCCAGCGGGATCCCCTCCGGAAGGGTATTGATGAAGAGGTACCGCCCGGCAGGCACCGTTTTGGCCGGGACGCTGTCCAGGATCACCACGTCGTACTGGGCCGCCTTGGCCAGGGAATCCAGCCTCCCCACTTCCACCTGGATCTGGGGGTCCGCCGACAGGGCCTTCTCCAGGAAGGCGTTGCCCCCGCTGATGAGGAGCGCCCGGAGGGGGCGCGGGGGCGGGAGGACGGCCAGGGCCCGGTTGTCCACGTTGAGCTCGTCCCCGGCGTTGATCTCCGCCCGCAGGATCCCGCCGGCGTTGTGCGTGAACGGGATGAGCAGGGAGCGCTTGACCTCGGGGCCCAGCGTGACGCGCTCCGCCTTCAGGAGCGTTCCGTCCAGCGTCAGGGTGAGATCGAAGGTCGCGGCCTCGCTGCCGTAGTTCGCCACCGACAGGAAGGCCTGGTAGTCATAGGCGCCGAAGTAGGTCTTGCGCGTCTCGAAGGCGGTGATGCCGATGTTCCTGCCGCGCTGGGCGAACCGGTGCCAGCGGATGGCCGCCCCGCCCATGTCCGGCACGCTTGGCGCGTCGAAGGCCCCATCGGTGAAGGCGTGGATCACAGCCGGCCGGCCGGCCTGCTGCAGGTTGGCCTGGGCCAGGCGGAAAGCCCCCGAGAGTTCCCCCTCCACGTCCAGCGGCTCGAGGGCCTGGATGGCCTGGCGCAGCACTCGCTGTTCCTCGGTGAAGGGCACCAGGACCCGGGGCTCGTGCCCGGAGACGATGACCATGGCCTGCTGGCCGGGGCGCAGCCGTTCCAGCTCGGCCAGGGCGGCGTGCTTCGCCGTGGTGAAGCGCGACCCCGGCAGGTCCCGGGCCTGCATGCTGGCCGAGACATCCAGGATGAGGACGTTCCGCTCGTAGCCCGTGGTCAGAACCGTCCGCACCGGCCTGGCCAGGGCGATCGCCAGCGCCAAGAGCGCCAGGATCTGGAGCAGGAGCAGGAGATTCGGCTTCAGGCGGCGGAAGGGGGCGCTCGCCTGCTGGTCCCGCAGGCTCTCCGCCCAGAGGAGCGTGCTGCTGACCAGCGCCTGCTGCCGGCGGATCTTCAGCAGATGGAACAGGATGACCACCGGGATCGTGAGGAGCAGGAGGAAGGCGGCTGGGCTGAGGAAGGTCATCGCAGGAATCCGCCCCGCCGCAGGTGCCGGAGGATCAGGTCCTGAAACGGCACCGCGGTGCTGGTGCGCAGGTAGTCAATCCGGTGGCGGGCGCAGAACCGCTCGGCCTCGGCGAAGTGGCCCTGGAGGCGCGCCTGGTACCGTTCCAGCGCCCCGCGATCCACGCTGACCTCGCGGCTCACGCCCCCCTCCGCATCCGCGAGCGTCAGATCGCCCCGCAGTTGCGGGCGCAGCTCCTCCTCGCTCACCACGTGCAGCAGGAAGACCTCGTAGCGACGCTGCAAGAGCGCCTTCAGGCCGTCGGCGTAGCCGCCCGGATCCAGAAGATCGGTCAGCACCACCACCACGCCCGGCACCCGGTTGCGCAGGGCGTAATTCGCCAGGCAGCCGTTCAGGTCGGTGGGGCCCCTGGCCTCCAGGCTGGATAGGAAGTCCAGCAGCGGGAGGATCTGGCCCCGCCCGCGGCGGGGGCGCAGGACGCGGATCAGCTCGCCCGAGAAGTGCCCCAGGGCCACCCGCTCCAGGTTGCTGAGGCCGATGTACCCCAGTGCGGCCGCCACCTGCAGGGCGTAGTCCAGCTTCGGCGGCTGCCCGAACCCCATGGAGGCGCTGCCATCCACCAGGAGGTGGAGGCACAGGTCCTCCTCCTCCACGAAGAGCTTGAGGAGCAGCCTGTCCAGCCGGCTGTAGATGTTCCAGTCCACGTAGCGGAGGTCGTCCCCCATCACGTAGGGACGGTAATCCTGGAACTCGACCCCCGCCCCCTTGCGGAAGCTGCGCCGCTCGCCCTTGGCGCGGCCCGTCGCCACCTTGCGGGAGACGATGGACAGGGTCTCCAGCCGCTTCAGGAACTCCGCGTCAAAGATTCGTTGCGCCATCCCTCACCTGGGACGTGATGCGTGGGGACGTGATGCGTGAGGCGTGAAGCGTGAACGGCCTTGCGGTGAGATCCTCACCGGTTCTCCAGGGAGCGGAAGTACTCCTTCACCTGCTCCCGGTAGTTGAAGGGAATCGGCTCCTTGGTCAGGGCCTCCTCCATCATCTTCCGGTATTGCGAGAACACGTCCATGTACGGCAGCCGCGAGGGGTTCTCGGCTCCCGGCCCCGAGAGGTTGGTGTCGTAGGCCTCCATCTGCCCCTCCCGCAGGTCGCCCTCCAGCATGGCGTCCTGCTTCTCGCCGCCGATCCGCCCCGTAGGATCGCCCCGGGTCTGGAGCGACTTGCCCTTCCCGGGCAGCGACCCGCCCGGGGACCCGTCCTCACCCTGCTCGCCTTCCCCCTCTCCCCGATCCTGTCCCGATCCCGCCTGGCGGGACGGCCCCTGGCGGAGGTTGCGCCCCCGGCCCCGGGTCGCCTCGTCGCGGTCGCGAAGACGATTCAGGGCGCGGGCCAGGGCATCCAGCATCTTGTCCGGAGGGCCGGCCCCCTGTCCCTCCAGCTCGTTCATGAGATCCTCGGGCAGCCCGCCGGCCCCGAACCGCTGGCCGCTCTGCCCCAGCTCGGACAGCAACCGCTCGATCTGCTCCCACGTGAGTCCCTGCATCCGCCCGGCCTTGAGCTGCTCCTGCATCCGCCGGATCATCACCTGGTAGGGGCTCTGGGTGACGTCCCGGCTCAGGTCCGGGATGCTCTCGGGGCGCGCCAGGAGCTTCAGGCGCTCGTCCCCCTGCTTGATGAAGCTGCCGAAGTCGGGGCGCTGCTGGCTCATCTTGGTGTCCCGGAAGACCGCGGCCAGGTCCCCCGAGCGCTCGCGTGAGGAGAGGGGGCCGCGCTGCGCCTCGCGCTCGCGCGTCTTGGGGAAGAGTTCGTCGGGGACGGCCGGGGTCGCCAGCTTCTGCTCGAGCGGTTTCTCCCGCGCCTGCTCCTCCTCCGCCCCGGTCGCCCGGACGCTGGGGTCCCCCACGGCGGTCGGCAGGCGCAGGGGCAGGGGGGGCAGCAGGAAGAGCGCCAGGGCCAGCGCCGCCACGGGCGGGGCCCAGCGGGCCTCCAGTGGGAGCCGCATGGGGAACGCGCGCTCCGGCCGGATTTCCCGGAGGCGCGCCGCGGTCTCGGCGAGCTGAGCGCGGACCAGGTCGGGCGGGCCGGCCAGGGACAGGTGCTCCTGCGCGCTGGTGAGGCGCTCTTTGAGGTGCAACCGGCCATCGGCCAGGCGCGCCGCGTGCGCCAGGGGGAGCGGCCTCAGCAGGCCGTAGAGGAATCCCAGGAGCCCCAGGCCCCCGGTGAGGAGCAGGGCCGCGAGGGGGCCGGCGACCGGAAAGAGCCCTTTCACAAGGAGGGGCGCGAGGGCGAGCGCCAGGCCCACCACCAGGAACCGGACGCCGGCGGAGAGGGCCCGAACCAGGCGGAGGCGACGCGAGAGGGAAGACAACGTCGCGCGAATGAGTTCGCGGTCATCCATCACCAACTCCGTTGCAATGCAAAACGGACAACCGACAACTGACAATGCAAAACCGCCCGAAATGTTCAGATCGCTTGCGCACCTCGGGTGAAATCGGTTGTCAGTTTTCAATTGGCGCTTCCCCTCCGCCGAAGGATGGTGCCGCCACCGAGCACCAACTCCGGGTCATCCGCATCGTAAAAGACCGCGGCCTGGCCCGGGGCCACGGCCCGCTGGGGTTCCTCGAAACAGAGGCGCACCCGGTCGCCTGCCAGGGGAATCAGCGCGGCGGGCGCGGGCGCCTGGGCGTACCGGACCTTGGCCAGGACCCGCTGGGGTTCGGAGAGGCGCTCGATGGCGATGAGATTCACCCGCTCCACCTCCAGCTCCCGCGTCCACAGCTCCCGTTCCCCGCCGACGACCACCTCGTTTCGCGTGGGGTCCAGATTGATCACGTAGAGGGGTTGGGAGCTGGCGATCCCCAGGCCGCGCCGCTGCCCCACGGTGTAGAAGGCGATCCCCTGGTGCCGTCCGCAGGCTGTGCCGGCCGTATCCCGTATCGTTCCCGGCTGGATGGCCGCGCCGACGCGCTCCCGGAGATAGGCGCGGTAGTCCCGGGGCACGAAGCAGATCTCCTGGCTGTCCGGTTTGTCGGCCACCGCCAACCCCAACTCCCTGGCGAGGCGGCGGGTTTCCTCCTTCCGCAGGTGCCCCACGGGAAAGAGCGCCGCCGCCAGTTGCTCCTGGGTCAGGGTGTAGAGGAAATAGCTCTGGTCCTTGCGCGCGTCCGCCGCGCGGCGAAGCCGGTAGCGTCCCGTGGCCGGATGGTACTCCACCCGGGCGTAGTGCCCGGTGGCCACCCGCGTGGCGCCCCAGCCCCGGGCCCGCGCGTAGAGCGAGCCGAACTTCAGCCGGGAGTTGCAGGGCACGCAGGGGTTGGGCGTCTCCCCGGTGAGGTAGGCCTGGGTGAAGTACTGGATGACTTCGCGATCGAACTCCGCCTCGTAGTTGAGGACGTAGTAGGGGATCGAGAGCGCCTGGGCCACGCTCCGCGCGTCCTCGACCGCCTGGGGGGAACAGCAACTGTCGAACCGCGCTTCCGGCGCGGCCGGGCGCAGGCTGGGCCAGATCCGCAGGGTGATCCCGACGACCGGCACGCCCTGCCGGGCAAGCAGCGCCGCCGCCACGGCGGAGTCCACGCCGCCGCTCATGGCCACGACGATCATCCCATCCGCGTCGTCGCGAGGGTTCACGTCCGCGCCCCCACCCCCGTGCTGGACCCCGCATGCACCCGGCGCATCCGTTCCACGATCGGCGGCAGGACCTCCAGCACGCGATCAATCTCCTCCGGCGTGGTCCCCCGACCCAGCGAGAACCGGACCGAGCCCTCCACCCGCTCCCGTGAGAGCCCCATGGCGGCAAGCACGTGCGACGGCTCCAGGGAGCCCGACGAGCAGGCCGCCCCCGAGGAGATCCCCACGCCGTATAGATCCAGGGCCAGGATCACCGACTCGGCCTCGACGCCGAGGAGGGCCAGGTTCGCCGTGTGGGGCAGTCGTTACGTGGAATGCCCGTTTCGCAGGACGCCGGGCAGCGCCGCCATCAGCCCCAGCTCCAGCCGGTCCCGCAGATCCGCCAGGCGCTTGGCCGCGCCCTCCTGGTCGTGAAGCATCAGTTCGGTCGCCCGGGCCAGTCCGACGGCGCCCGCCACGTTCTCCGTCCCGGCGCGACGCGAACGCTCCTGCGTCCCGCCGTGGATCAGGGGCTGCATCTTCGTCCCGCGCCGGATGTAGAGGGCCCCGATGCCCTTCGGCCCGTGGAGCTTGTGGCCCGAGAGGGAGAGGAGATCGACGTGAAGCGCCTCCACGTCCAGGGGAAGCTTGCCGAAGCTCTGCACGGCATCCGTATGGAAGATCACGCCGCGCTCGCGACAGATCCGCCCCACGGCCGCCAGGGGGAACAGGACGCCCGTCTCGTTGTTGCCGTGCATGAGGCTGACCAGGATGGTGTCCGGCCGGATCGCCCGCCGCACCTCGTCCGGGTTCAGGAGCCCCTGCGCGTCCACGGGGAGGCGGGTCACCTCGAATCCCTGGCGGGCCAGGTGGGCCGCGGCGGTGAGGACGGCGTGGTGTTCCACGGCGGAGATGATGACGTGGCGGCCGCGCTTCGCCTGGGCGGCGGCCACGCCCAGCAGGGCGTGGTTGTCGGCCTCGGTCCCCCCGGCGGTGAAGACGATGGTGTCCTTGTCGCCGACCCCGAGCGCCCGCGCGATGGTCGCCCGCGCCCGCTCCAGCGCCTGGCGCGCCTCCTGCCCCCAGGCATGCAGCGAGCTGGGGTTCCCGAACCGCTCCGTGAGGTAGGGCGTCATGGCCGCCAGCACCTCGGGGTGCAGCGGCGTGGTGGCATTGTGGTCGAGATAGACTCTCATCCTGGTGGCTCGGGCCCGAGACGTCCGCCGTCAGCAGACGCTCGCGGGCAGAAGAGGGGTGTGGTGCTGGGGAGGACCGGACGGCGGGCGGAACACACCGGGGGAATCGAAACGCAACGGCGCTGAAGACAGCGCCTGGCACTCAGGGGGCCGGGGTCACGCCCGCTCGGCCGCCTGCAGGCCCTCCTCTTTCGGCTGGAGGCGAACGACCTTGCCTTCATCCGGGCTGGCCATCTCACAGTGCCCGTTGAACAGGGCGCCCTCAGCCACCACCAAACAGGGGGTTCGGATCGTGCCGGTCACCCGGCTCGGCCGCAGGAGCTCCACGCGCTGTTTCGCGGTGATGTTCCCCTGCACCTGGCCGCTGACCACCAGGGTTCCGACCTCGATCTCGGCCTTGACCTGCCCAGGCTCGCCGATGATGAGCACCTCCTCGCCGATGATCTCGCCTTCCACCTGACCGTCAACGCGAACGGCGCCGGCGAAGCTCAGCACCCCCTTGAACTGGGTTCCCTCCCCGAGGAAGGCGCGGATCTCACCGAAGTCGGCTCCGACCCGTTCCTTGTCCCGCTTCAGCACGGCAACCCCCGAGAGTGAAGAAGACGTGTTGCTGTCAGATCGACGACGGGCGAGCGACTCGCGCGCAGGCATCCGCTGGATGAACGCCGCCAAGGTAACAAAGGAAGTTGGGGCTGTCAATTCGAAAGTCGGCGAATCCTGCCGGGCAACGGGCGCTTTCAGGGTCGGTCCCCCGCGCCGCCGCCGCCTACGTCCCGGCCACCGCCCCCGACACCAGCCCGCTCACCAGGTAGCGCTTGAAGCAATAATAGAGGATGACCGGCGGAATCGCGTAGACCGTGGAAACCGCCATGAGGAGGTTCCACGGGGCGTTGTCGGTGGTCAGGAAGTTTCCCATGGCCACGGGGATGGGGATGTTGTGTTCGCCGGTCAGCAGGAGCAGGGCATACAGGTATTCGTTCCAGGCATACAGGAAGGCGTAGGTGCCGATGGCGATCAGCGGGGGCAAGATCAGGGGGAGGTAGAGGTACAAGAAGGTGGTGATCGCCCCGGCCCCGTCAATGGCCCCCGCCTCTTCGATCTCCGGGGGGAGCGTGCGGGCATAGTCGGACAGCACCCAGAGCGCATAGGGGGAGGCGAACGTGACCATGGCCAGGACCAACGCCAGCTTGGTGTCCAGCAGGTCGTAATCCGCCATCATCTTGAAGAAGGGGATGGACAGGAACGACGCCGGGATGATGTAGGTGAAGAGGGTCAGGCCCGAGACGAAACGGCGAAACCGGAAGTGGATCCTGGCCATGGCAAAGGAGCCCAGCGAGGCGATCAGCATGACCGACGCCATGGTCCAGATCGCCACGATGAGGCTCGTTCCAAGCTGCTGCCAGAAGTATCTCACGAAGGGGTTGTCCTGGCCCATCGTGTAGATGTAGCTCTTCAGGGTTGGGTTGTCGATGTACAGGCCGGGCCGGAACAGGTCGTTCGTCGGCGTGAGCGACAGCAGGACCATGTAGTAGACGGGGAACAGCGTCCAGGCCAGAATCAGGACCGCCAGGATGCTGAGGCCCGCCTGGACCAGGAACCGCTTCCGCTGCTGTCCGCTCGCGCTCATATCTTGACCCACCGCAACAGCAAGAAGATGAAGAACAGCGTCACCGGCAGGGCCACGGCGAAGGTGGCCATCCCCCACTCCAGCCGGCCCATGTGGAAGGTGTACCGGTACGCCAGGGTCGCGAGCACGTGGGTCGAGTCGCCCGGGGCACCCCCAGCCAGCAGCCAGGGGACCGTGAAGTCCCCCAGCGTGAACACCATGGAGAGGAGCGTGCAGATGAGGTAGAGGTTGCGCAGGAGGGGGAAGGTGACGTACCGGAAGTTCTGCAGGGGTTGGGCCCCGTCAATGGCCGCCGCCTCGTACAACTCGCTGGGGATGGCCCGCCGCCCCGCCAGGAAGATGATGGTCCAGAAGGGGAGATACTTCCAGATGTGGAACGTGATGATCGCCCCCAGGGCGGTGTCGTGTTGTGCCAGCCAGGGGACCGACGCCAGGCCGAACTTCGTGAGGAGGTGGTTGAAGATCCCCCACTGAGAGTTGAGCATCCAGCGGAAGGAGAGGATCCCGGGGAGGGCCGGGACGGCCCAGGGGATGAGGAACAGGGCGCTCAGGATCCGGATCCACCGGTACGGGTAATCCAAGATCCCGGAGAGCAGCAGGGCCAGGAACAGCTTGAGGTTCACCGCCACCCCGACGTACCAGACCGTATTCCAGACCGTCTGGAGAAAGATCGGGTCCTCGAAGAGCGCCCGGTAGCTGTCCCGATCCAGGGCGTAGTAGACGCCGAAGGCCATCGGATAGATGACGAAGGCCCCGAAGAGCGCCAGCAGCGGCGCGCTGAACATGAAGCCGTGGAATGTCCGGTTGTGGAGCAAACGGGTAGTCATCCGCGTCTCGCGGGGGGTGCGCACCAGAAACGCGAAGGGGGGCATTCACCCCCCTTCGCGCCGTGGCCTTCCCTGGCGTGCTACTTGTACCCGGCAAAGATCGCCTTCATTCGAGCGATCGCCTCGTCAGCCGCCTTCTCGGGGGTCCACTTATCAATGGCGACACGCGCCATGGCCTTGCCCCAGATGTTCTCGTCGTAGACCTGGGAGTTGGCCGGGTGCTTCCAGTGTTCGAACGCCTTGTTGTCGCGGTCCTGGTAGATCATGGTGGCCACCGGAACGTGGGGGTCCTTCTGGCCCTTGGGTCCCTTGTGCCCCGCGCGCCAGAAGGGATCCTTCGCGACGTCGGTGAAGGCCGGGTACCAGCGGCCGTTGGCGGCCTTGACGTACTCCAGGAACCGCGCCGGCTCCAGCACGAAGCGCACGAAATCCTTGGCCAGCTTCTGCTTCTTGCTTTCCTTGGGAATGATCACCGTCTTCACCGCGCTCAGGTAGCGCGCCTTTTTCCCGTCCGGCCCGTCCGGCCACTCGATGGTGGCCATGTTGTCGAAGTAGTTGGTCTTCTGCGGGTCGTCCTTGTTGAAGAACTGGGCCGCCGGGATGCTCTGCGACGGGTTCGGCGTCATGACGATACTCTTGCTGTGGAAGCCGGCATTGTTGTCGCCGTCCGACCAGTTGGTGGCATCCGGCGGGACGTAGCCGGAGGTGAACAGCTCCCCGAACCACTTCAGCGTCTTGATGATGGCCTCGCGGTTCTTGGGCTGGTCTGCGATCACCTTGCCGTTCTTGTCCAGCAGCTCGCCGTTAAAGGAGAGCAGGGCCATGTCGAAGTTGTACAACGTGTCGCTGGCGCGGGTGGACATGGTCATCCCGATCCCGTAGAGCTTTCCGTACTTGGCCGGGTCCTTCTTGCGCAGGGCGTCCTGGGCCTTCTTCCAGTATCCCCAGTACTCGTCCCACTTCATGGGGATCTTGGCCGGATCGTCCTGCATCCCGACCTCTCTCAACATGTCCCGCCAGTAGTGGATGTGCATGGTCTGGGCTTCGATGGGGATCCCGTAGTAGGCGCGCTTCTTGGTCTTGTTGTTCGTGACGTAGGCAACCTCGAGCATCTTCTCGTTGTAGCGGGGCCGCAGCTCCTTGATCAGGTCGGACACATCGGCGAGTTGATCGTCCCAGCCGTACTTCGGGACCACCTGCCAGTCGTTGAAGAAACAGAAGGCCACGTCCGGCACGCGGCGGGCGATGAGGGCTGCGGTGATTTTCTTCAGCAGGTCCTCCTGCGCGGTGAAGGAGAGGTCCACCTCAACCTTCTGCTTGGCCTCGAAGTCCTTCACGATCTTCTGCATGGCGGCGTCTTCTTCGGGGTAGTACCCCTTGTTCCACCACACGACCAGCTTCTCCCCCGCGGCCGCCGTCCCCACGAGGCCCGGCCCGATGAGGGCCAGCGCCAGGCACAGGGCGGCGATCCAGGGGGCGTGCCATAGCCACCGCCTTCCTTTACCCATTGTTCTTCCTCCTCTCCCCTCTCGGGGTGACGCTCCGGGCGAACCGCCCGCAGGTTCTGGGAAACGCATGGGGATGGGGGCGCCGTCTGGCAACGCCAGCCACCCGGCGCCGGCGCCACCGGAAGCTAATACCAGGGGCCCGCAGCTTGTCAAGGGTAAAAGGGGGCGGGGGCGGGCGGGAAACAACCTTGACTTCATCCGGGAAAGCCTGCTAAGTTGCCCGGCGTCCTGGCCGCCCGGCGCGGTCCTCGGCGCGCGGTCTCCCCGCAGCTCCACCAGGCTTCGGAGGCGTTCATGCAATCCCTCGGCGTCAACCCCAGCCGCCACGGGCTGGAAAACCACGGCATTCACAACGTCAACCAGGTCTTCTGGAATCTCGGCACCGCGGGCCTGGTGGAGAACGCGATCCGCCGCCGCGAGGGGTTGCTGGCATCCGGGGGGGCCCTGGTGGTCCGGACCGGCCAGTACACCGGGCGCTCGCCCGACGACAAGTTCATCGTGCGGGAGCCCTCCACCCAGGATCAGATCTGGTGGGGGCCGGTCAACCGGCCCTTCGACCCGAGCCACTTCGAGGCCCTGTACGGTCGGTTGCTGGCCTACCTGCAGGGGGGCGATCTGTACGTGCAGGACTGCTATGCCGGTGCCGATCCCGCCCATCGGATCCCCATCCGGGTGATCACCGAGTACGCCTGGCACAACCTCTTCGCCCGCCAGCTCTTCGTGCGGCCCGACTGGACCAAGACGCAGGAACACGTCCCCCGCTTCACCATCATCGACGTCCCCAAGTTCCACGCCTACCCCGAGCTGGACGGCACGCGCTCCGAGGCCTTCGTCGTCGTCCACTTCGCCCGGGGCCTGGTGATCATCGGGGGGACCAGCTATGCGGGCGAGATGAAGAAGTCGGTCTTCACCATCCTCAACCACGCCTTGCCGCTCCGCCAGGTGCTCTCCATGCACTGTTCCGCCAACCTGGGCCCCCGGGGGGACGTGGCGCTGTTCTTCGGCCTCTCGGGGACCGGGAAGACCACCCTGTCGGCGGATCCGGGCCGCCGGCTGATCGGCGATGACGAGCACGGCTGGAGCGAGAGCGGGATCTTCAACTTCGAGGGGGGCTGCTACGCCAAATGCATCCGCCTCTCCCGCGAGGATGAGCCGCAGATCTGGGGCGCCATCCACTTCGGGTCCGTGCTGGAGAACGTGACCATTGATCCGGAGACGCGACTCCTCGACTTTCGCGACGACTCCCTGACGGAGAACACGCGGGCCGCCTATCCCCTGACCTTCATCCCGGACGCCGCCGTCCCGGGCGTCGCGGGCCATCCCGGCCACATCTTCTTCCTCGCCTGCGATGCCTTCGGCGTCTTGCCGCCCATCGCGCGCCTGTCGCCGGAGCAGGCCATGTACCACTTTCTCTCGGGCTACACCGCGAAGGTCGCCGGCACCGAGCGAGGCATGGGGTCGGAGCCCAGGGCGACCTTCAGCACCTGCTTCGGCGCCCCGTTCCTCGTCCTGCACCCGAAAATCTACGCCGACATGCTGGGGGAGCGGATCGCGCGCCACCGGGTACAGTGCTGGCTGGTGAACACCGGCTGGAGCGGGGGGCCGTACGGGGTGGGCCACCGGATCCAGTTGGCCCATACGCGCGCCATGCTCCGCGCCGCGCTGGAGGGGCTCCTCACCGGCGTCCCCGGCCGGCCGGACCCGGTGTTCGGGCTCCAGGTGCCGACCCTCTGCCCGGAGGTCCCGTCCGAGCTGCTGGAGCCCCGCGCCACGTGGCCGGATCCGGCCGCCTATGACGCCCGGGCGCGGGAACTGGCCCGCCTGTTTCAGAAAAACTTCGAGCAGTTTGCCGACGCCCCGCAGGCGATCCGCGACGCCGGGCCCCGCGTGGACTGATTCCAAGCAGTGCGGTTCAACCTCACGACGTACAGCCGCGCCGGAAAGTCGGGCACGGTTCCCGTCTGGCTCTGGTACCATGACGGGGCGGTCTACTTCTCCACCCTGCGCAGCAGCCTCAAGGCCCGGCGCATCAGGAAGGGCCTCGCCAGGAAGACCAGCGTCCTGTCGGTGGTTCGAGAACAATCGAACGCCCGTACACGCGAACCGCCGAACGTGCCTCACCCTTTGAGTCCGGTGAACGCAATCCCCTGGACGAAATACCG
>JACQXP010000200.1 GCA_016208645.1 Candidatus Methylomirabilota bacterium
CCCTGGGCTCTGGCGTTGGTCCTGATCCTGGCCGCGGCCGTCTACGTGGACGGCCTGAGTTACCAGTTCGTCTGGGACGACGGACCCATGGTGGTTCAGAACCCGGAACTCAGGGACCTCCGGAACCTGCCGCGCTTCCTGCGAGCCGATTTCACCACATTGACCTCGGGGGCCATCGACGGCCACTACTACCGGCCCACCCTGGCCCTGTCCTTGGCCTTGGACGGAACGCTTTGGGGGCTGAACCCTGCCGCCTTCCATTTGACCAACATCCTCCTCCACCTGGTCGTCACCCTCCTCCTCGGCCGATTCCTGTTGGCCTTGGGGGCGGCTCGGGAGGTAGCCGTCCTGGCGGCCCTCATCTTCGCCATCCATCCCGCGCACGTCGAGGTGGTGGCCTTCGTCGCGGCGCGCGTGGACCTCCTGCTGACCCTCTGCATCCTGGCCTGCGCCCTCTCCTATAGCCGCTCGAAGACGCCCGGCCGAGGACGGACGGCCTGGACGCTGGCGGCCCTCGCCCTGCAGGTGCTTGCCCTGCTGTCCAAGGAGACGGCCGTCACGCTGCCGGCGCTGCTCGTGCTGAGCGACAGGCTGGGCTCGTCCTCCCGCGCGGGACAGACCCCCCGCGGCGGCTGGTCCGGTGCCCTGATCCGGTCGTTGCCCTTCTGGGCCGTGACAGCCGTCTTCGCGGCTCTCCGCTTCAATACGCTTCTGTACATCGGCGGGGACCGCCTGCACGCCGGCACCCTCTGGCACCGCCTGCCCGGGTCGCTGGAGATCCTCGCGCGATACGTCGGGCTGAGCCTCCTCCCGGCCCGCATGCAGCCCTTCTACGACCTGCCGCGGCCCGCATCGTTCCTGGCCCCCTGGCCCATCCTCGGAATCCTCGCAGGCATCGGCCTCCTGACCCTTCTCCTCTGGTGCTGGCGCCGAGTCCCCCTGGCGGCCTTCGGGGTGGGCTGGTTCACGCTCACGGTGATCCCTGTGACGGATCTCGTGCCGGTCTCCTTCCGAGAGATGGGGCTGGCCGATCGGTACCTCTACCTGCCCTCGGTCGGCGTGTCGATCCTGCTGGCCCTCGCGCTCACGCGACTGATGGGACGCGCTGCCGAGGGTGCGTCGCTCGTGCGGAGGACCGTCGGATGGCTGGCCCTGATCCTCCTCCTGATCTCGTATCCGTATCACCTGCTTCGCTACGCGCCCGTCTGGCGGGACAACCTCTCGCTCTACGGGCGGATGGAAGAGGTAGCCCCGCATTCACCGCATCCTCCCCTCAACCTCGGCCTCGTGTACTTCGAGGCGAACGATATGCCGCGGGCCACGGCCGCCATGGAACGGGCGGTCCGCCTCGGCCCCGACCTCCGCCGCGCGCGCTCGACGCTGGCCCTCCTCTACGTCCTGCAGGGACGGGCGGCCGAGGGCTTTAGCCTCTTCGATGACCTGGCCTCCGATCCCCTGCCCGATCGCTCCTATTACGTCGCGCGCTCCAAGGCGCACCTCTTCATGGGGGAGGCGCGCCAGGCCCTGGCCGTCCTCGAGGAGGGGATGCGCCGGTATCCCGACCGCGGGGATTTCATCTTCTGGTCGGGACGCGCCTTGGAGGACGCCGGTCGACCCGCCGAGGCCATGGAACGCTACCGCGAGGCGACCCGGCTGGGCCCCGACGCACCTCTGGCGGAGGAAGCGCTGGCGAACCTCCTGGCCAGGTCGGGGAGGCTCGCCGAGGCCGCCAGGCACTACCTGCGCGCCATGGCGCTGATGCCCGACCGGGTGCAGCCGGTCCGGAGCCTGGCCCGCCTGATGGAGGCCGCGGGCAACCCGAGCGAGAGCCTCCGCCTGTGGCGCCGGGTCCTTGAGATGGCGCCGAACGGCGCCGCGATACAAGAAGCCGCAGCTTCGATCCGCCGCTTGGAGAAACGGGTCGGCGGAGCAGGCGTATCGTCCGCTTACTCTCCGGCACCGGAGATCCGCACGTCATGACTGCGTGGAACCA
>JACQXP010000216.1 GCA_016208645.1 Candidatus Methylomirabilota bacterium
GACCAGTGGCCTGGAGGAGCGAAAGAAGCTCGGATTACTGAAAGAACTGCCCGCGAAGCTGGAGGCCGAGATCCTCCCCTTCTACCAGGAGGCCGTCAAGAACGGGATCTTCCCCAACGACGGGGGCGGCGAGCGGGCGGCGAAGAACGATCTGGAATTTTACAGCCTGTCCGGCCAGCTCAAGGGCGAGAACTTGAAGGTCGAGGACTTCTGGCACCTGGCCCCGCTGAAGGCCGCGCTGGCCAAGGTCGGAAACTAAAGACCAGGGGGGGGCGACGCCCCCCCTGCTGAAAACTCGCCTGCGCTCGAATACGCTCGTGCCAAGAACACACCGGCCCGAAAACCCGCGGGTCCTCTGGCATCTGGCCTCGTTTGCCCTGGTGTTCGGCTGCTGGGAGATTGCCGGGCGCTGGCCGATCAGCGTGGCCTTCCCGCCGTTCAGCCAGACGGTTCTGGCGCTGCTCCGCATGCTGGCGGACGGCAGCCTGCCCAAGGCCTATGTCTCGACCCTCCAGCCACTCGTTATCGGGGTGATCCTGTGCGGCATCGCCGGCATCGGGTTCGGGATCGGGATGGGACTCTCCCGCGCCGTTGAGTGGTTCACGCTCCCCGTCTTCATCATCCTCCAGGCGGCGCCCATGGCGGCGATCATCCCGCTGATCACCTATATCTACGGGATCGGACTCACCGCGAAGGTGCTGGCCGTCGTCTTCCTGGCGGCGCCGGTGGTCGTGATGAACTCCTACAAGGGGATCCGCAACACCAACCCGTCGCTGATCCAGATGTGCCGCGCCTTCCTGGGGACCCGGTCCCAGGAGGTGGTGAAGATCATCCTCCCCCATGCCGGGGCGCTGATCTTCGCGGGGCTCCGGCTGGGCCTGGCGATGGGGTTCATCGGCGTGGTGATCGCGGAGCTGCTGATCACCCCGACGGGAATCGGCGACCTGATCACCTACCACAGTTCCGTGGCCGATTACCCCGAGATGTTCGCCGCGGTGGCCTCGATCATCCTGATCGCCAGCCTGACCATCCACGGGCTCGAGCGGCTGGAGCGGCGGCTGTTTCCCCCCGAGCTGCGAGGCTCCTCGTGATGTCGGCAGACGCGATCGTCGAGGTCGCAGGGGTCGGGAAGACGTACGAGGGCCGCGTGCAGGCGCTGGCGGACGTCAGCCTGGGCTTCCCCAGCGGCAAGCTGAGCACGCTCCTCGGGCCGAGCGGATGCGGGAAGACGACCCTCCTCAAGATCATCGGCGGGTTGATCCCAGCGACGACGGGGGAGGTGTGGGTCAAGCGGAGGAAGGTGGAGGGCCCGGGGCCGGAGCGGGCCTTCGTCTTCCAGGACTTCGCCCTGCTTCCGTGGGCCACGGTGCTCCGGAACGTCGCCTTCGGCTTGGAGCTTCGCGGGGTACCCACGGCAGAGCGGGAGGAGATCGCCCGGCAGCAGATCGTCGAGGTTGGCCTCGCCGGCTTCGAATCCACCTACCCGCACCAGCTTTCCGGGGGGATGCGCCAGCGCGTGGGGCTGGCCCGGGCCCTGGCCGTGGATGCCGATATCATCTTGATGGACGAGCCGTTCTCCTCGGTGGACGAGCAGACCCGGCGGAAGTTCCAGGAGGAGCTGCTGGACCTGCTCCGGCGCAAGCAGAAGACCGTGATCTTCGTGACGCACAGCATCGAGGAGGCGGCCTACCTCTCGGACCGGATCGTCCTCCTGTCGCCGCGGCCGGGGACGGTGTCGAAGATCATCCAACCCAACATCGCGCGCGGCCAGCGGAGCCCCGACGAGATTCGGCGCGACAAGAACTACCTGGATGCCGTGGACGAGATCTGGCAGATCCTGAGGCGGTACGTCGCCTGAGATGGGAGCCCCATGACGCTGTTCGGCAGGCGGATCCCGGTGGGGCTCTCCCTCGCGTTCTGGTTCATCGTGTGGGAGGTGGTGGGGCGCGCGAGGCTCTCGACCATCGTCCCGCCCGTCTCCCGGGTCGTCCTGGCGGGGATCACCATCCTGCCCAGCGAGAAATTTATGAGGGCGGCCGGGATCTCGTTGCGGTCTTTCGCGATCGGGATGGCGCTGGCGCTGGTTCTGGGCATCCCGGTTGGGGTGCTGATGGCACGGGTGGAGGGCATCGGAAGAGTCCTCGGGACGTGGGTCAACATCTTCGTGAGTGCGCCCATTTCTGCGCTGGTGCCCATCCTGATGGGGGTGATCGGGATCGGCGAGACGACGGTGGTCGTGACGGTGTTCCTCTTCGCCGTCTTCGTCATCATCCTCGACACCCAGGTGGGGGTGCGCAACGCCAACCGATCGCTGGTGGAGATGGCACGCTCCTTCGGCGCGCGGAGGCTCCAGATCCACACCAAGGTGCTCATGCTCAGCGCACTGCCCGAGATCCTGGCCGGGGTCCGGCTCGCGGCCATCCGCGGCGTGAAGGGGGTGGTGATCGGCCAGCGCCTGGTCGCCATCATCGGCGTGGGCGAACTGTTCGAGCTCTACTCGAAACACTTCCTGATGGAGGAGTTCTGGTCCCTCGTCATCCTCGTGTTCCTCTTCGCCTACCTGATGTCCGAGGCGATCGCCTCTCTGGAACGCCGGGTGGAGTACTACGCCAGCACCCGGTAGCGCCACCTCTCTCATAGGAAGTCTCGAGATTCGAGTGCGATTGGTCAGCCGATCGGGGTTGGTCATTGGTCATTTCCACCGTGCCTGAGCCGGGCGGGAGGAGTCGTTGATGCCGGAGGTGCGCGCCTTCGTGTTCGATGCCTACGGCACGCTCTTCGACGTGCATTCCGTGGTGACCGCCTGCCGTGGGGTGACTTCCGACCCCGAGGCCCTGAGCCGCGAGTGGCGGGCGAAGCAACTGGAGTACACCTGGCTCCGAGCCCTCATGGGCCGGTACGAGGATTTCTGGGAGGTAACGCGTGCCGCCCTCCAGTTTGCACTCAAACGGCTGAAGATAGCCGCCAGCCAAGAGCAGGTGAACCGGTTACTATCGGCGTATCTGAGCCTCCAGCCATTCCCGGAAGTCCCGGCGACCCTGAAGACGCTTCACTCCCGCTTTCCCCTGGCCATTCTCTCGAACGGGTCTCCCCGGATGCTCCAGGCAGCCGTCCAGAGCAGCGGGCTGGAACCGTACCTCCAGCACGTCCTCAGCGTGGACACGCTCAAGACCTACAAGCCGAACCCCACCGTGTACGACCTCGCACCCAGGGCACTCGGGTTGGCCAAGGAAACGATTGCCTTCGTCTCGTCCAACTCGTTCGACGTGGTCGGCGCCAAGGCGTTCGGATTCCAGGTGGTCTGGTGCAACCGCACCCAGGCGCCCCTGGATGAGTTGGGATTCGCGCCGGACTTCACCGTGTCCCACCTGGACGAGATCCCCCAAGCGCTTGGGCTCTAGCATCACCCCCTCACCCTTCGCCCTCTCCCCTGACCTGGGGAGAGGGTCCCTGCGGCATTTCGGTGTCCGTTGGCTCGTTGACAACCGAGGCCCCTCCGCCTATGCTCCTTTCGGACACGACGTGCCTCTCTGCAACGAGGGCAAGAATGCGACGTGCTGCAGTCGGTCTGATTGGCGCCTGGCTCGTGGTGGCAGGAGGGGGCCGGGCGGACGCACAGACCAGCCTGATCCCGCCCCCGCCCGGCCACGTGAAGGTCACGGTGGAGTTCCGCCAGGTCAGCCAGAGCACCCAGGGCGGCATCACGGCGGCCGTGATCCTCCGGCAGGTCGGGACGGCCCTCGTCGTGCGCCCCACGCTTCTTCCCGACAGGCGGATCCGCCTGAAGATCACGCCACAGATCAGCTATCGCAGCGACGGCGGGTCGGGGACGATCGAGTTGGTCGAGGCCGCGACCGAGGTGGTGGTGCAGAGCGGTCAGCCGATGACGATCGCGGGCAGCGGGGGCGGTGGCGAGGTGATGCGGCAGTTCCTGCTCGGATACGAGCGGGTGAACCGCGCGAGCCAGGTGAGTATCGTGCTGACGGCGGAAAGCCCATGAGCAACAGGACGGAATCCAGTGAGGGCTCGGGCCTGGGCCCAGATCGGTCGTGGCGGAGTACAGCGCGACGCTGGCTCGAGGCGTTGAACTTGCTCCTGGAACGTGCCTATCTCCAGGCGGACCTGGACACCGGCTGCTGACCGCCGTAGCCGGCGGGGGCGGTCTGCTCCCCGTTTTCCCCTGTGCGTTGGGGAGAGAGATTCCTTGCCGGCCTTCTCCCTGACTTGGGGCGATGCAAGCCGGAGCCCCCGGCGTGAGTGAATGGAGGCAAAGATGGCAAGTCTTGAAATGCGCGGGTTTCGACGGCAGGTGCTGGGCAAGCTGCGGGAGTATGAAGGACACGTGAAGCGCCTCGAGGGGCAGCTCATGATCCTGCGGGGCAGGGCCGAGCGCGCCACCGGGGAGGCGCAGGAGAGACTCGGAAAGGCCCTGGCAGAGGTGGAGCGCGAGGCCGATGTCGTACGGAGCGCCGGCCGGACCGCCCTCGAGGGGCTGGAGCGCGCCGTGGCGGCCGGGCAGGCGTTCCTGAATCAGCTCAAGGGCCGGGCAGCCGAGCTGGAGACCATGGCGCCGACGGTGGTGGCCAAGGGACGGGCGGCGGTGCGCCGGGCCGCCATCGAGGCCAGGGCCTTGCGCCACGGGGTGAAGGTTGGCCTGCGCGTCGCCCGCCGCGTCTCGCGACGGGCGAAGGCCGGCAAGCCCTGAACCGCGATCCACGGGATTCAACACAAGGCAGCCGGTTTACCCGAGGGCGGAGAAGTCTGTGCAACCCCTGGGGGCTCTTGGACTGAGCACCGAATCGTTCGGCATCGGCGAGGTGGAGACGGTTCACCGGTTCTGCCGGACCTGCATCTCCTTTCATGAGACCCGGGTTAGGTTCCTTCCGGGCGAAGCCCCCGGCCTCGTCCCGCCGGCCTGCTATTTCCAGGGGCAGGCCTTGTCCCCTGGCTGGTGCGGCGGCACCGGCTACCAGGAAGACATCCCCTGATGCGCCGCCTCCCAACCACCCAGGCGGCGTTCCTTCCGGGCGAAGCCCCCGGCCTCGTCCCGCCGGCCTGCTATTTCCAGGGGCAGGCCTTGTCCCCTGGCTGGTGCGGCGGCACCGGCTACCAGGAAGACATCCCCTGATGCGCCGCCTCCCAACCACCCAGGCGGCATCTTGAGCTAATCTCGGGTACACTTCCTTCTACGAGGCGAACCAGAGTGCAGGCGATGCTGATCCGACTCACTGGCCCAGAGCGGGGCTGGGTCGAGGTGTTTGAGGAGGACCTCGTCCGCCTGGGGACGCATCCAACCAATGACATTGTGGTGGATGCGGAGCGCTGGCCGATGGTGATCCCCTTCCATGCCGATATCCACCAGAAGGATGGGACGTTCCTGCTGGTAGACAGCTCTTTCGCAGGGCTGTGGGTGAATGGCCGGAAAGTCTCGGAGGCGTTTCTCGCGGATCGCGACACGCTCCAGCTCGGAGAGGGGGGCCCCCAGTTCCGGTTCCGTCTTTGTCCGGAACGCGATGGCCGAAGGCCGTTTCCCGCTATAGTCTCCGACTCGCGGGCTATCGCGCGAGCTCGCGGCGAGGCGCCCCTCGTCTCTGCTACGGATTTCGTGCGGCACCTGGCCCTGGCCCTGGTGCGGGAGGCGTCGTGGTCTGCCCGGGCCGCGGTGGCCGGCATCCTTCTCGTGGTGCTGGCGTTCCTGGTGCTTGTCCCGATATTCCTCATCCGGGGACATCGGGTCACGCAGCAGACCCAACAGGCGGTGAGGCTTGGGGAAGAGCGGCAGCGACTGCGATCGGCTCTCGAGGCCACCGAGACCAAGCTCAAACATCTGGAATTGGAGCGGGTCGCTGCGGAGCGCATCATCGCCCGCTACAGCGGTGGCGTCGCATTCATCCAGGGTGCCCTGGGGTTTAGGGACTCCACCGGGCGGCCGCTCCGGTTCCTGGGGACAGATGAACGGGGTCAACCCATCCGTGATCCGTCGGGACGGCCTATGCTCTCCCCGGATGGAAAGGGTCCTGTGGCGACGACGCCCTTCACAGGCTCCGCCTTCCTGGTGAGCCGGGACGGGAAGATCCTGACGAACCGGCATGTTGCGGAGCCGTGGCGAGATGAGGAGGATTTCCTACCTTTACTTACAGCAGGTTACACTCCAGAGCTAAGATTGTTTCGAGCCTTTTTTCCCGGACTTCTGGAGGCGGTGCCCCTGACGGTATTGGCCATTGCTCCCGACGCCGACGTGGCCCTGCTTCACGCATCCTTGGGCCGAGTGCGGTTGCCGGTCCTGCAACTGGACCGGACCGGGCGTGACGCCGCGCCTGGGCGTCCCGTGGTCCTCTTGGGGTATCCGGCGGGCATTGAGGCGCTCTTGGCGAAGGCCGACGCCAAGGCGCTGAAGGAGTTGATGGCTGGGGAAGTTCCGGATGTGTACCGGCTGGCAGACATCATGGCGGTACGAGGCTTGATTCGACCGTCCGCCACCCAGGGGCACCTGAGTGATGTCCAGTCGCATCAACTCACCTACGATGCCCAGACCGCCATTGGCGGGAGCGGTGGCCCCCTCCTCGGCGCATCCGGGCGGGTCATTGGGATCAACTATGCCATCCTGGAACGCTTTTCCGGATCGAACTTCGGGGTTCCGATTCACTTCGGCCTCTCCCTGCTGCAGAAGGCCGCTGCGCGCTAACCCGCGTTCCTCTCGATTGTGATGAGATTTCAGTTGCTGGCTGTATCGTGCAGCA
>JACQXP010000217.1 GCA_016208645.1 Candidatus Methylomirabilota bacterium
GAAAGAAACCGATCCAATAGGGCTCCAGGATTGCTCGTTCTTTGCCTCCGGGAATTGTTTACCTTTGGCGCTCTTGGCGCCATGGCGGTTGATTTGGGAGTCCTGGGGTTATTCGAGGGGAACCCGGACGATCACCCGCACCGGCTGGCCGTGGTCATCCCGCCCAAGGAAGATGAGTTCCTGCACCCCGGTGAGATTGCCCGGCTCCTACGGATTGGAGGTTGACAGGAACGCCTCGATCGCGATCGGGGTCGTCCCCTGGGGTTCCACCCGGCTGGCGAGGGGGACCGAGCGGGCCGCTGTGATCCCCGTCAGGCTCCGGACCGTGGCCTGCACCTCCCGGAACTGGACCCCCACTCCACCCGCATCCGTGAACCGGACCGAATAGTCCCAGCGCGAGCCCGCCCGGTGAAACGGGGGCAGATCGGTCGCGGCGAGTGCCCGCTTGCTGGTACCGACCACCGCCACCCGCAGGTGACCGGGATTCTCCACCTCAACCTGGAGGGGCAGCCTGGCCACCTCGCGGAGGCGATACTGGCAGCCCGCACCGACCAACAGGAGCGCGACAGGCAGGCAGAGAAGCCAGCTAGCCCTTGGAGGGCGCCTTCGCATTTGCATCATCCGGCTCCCACTCATCCCGAATCCTCACCACCGGGACACCGGGAACATCAAGGGGGAGTGGCCCGCCTGGAAAGAAGCACAGCCCCAGCTCCCCCATGAACCCAGTATCTCGCTGTCCGACCTTAAAAGGAGACCCGCTCTCCTTGGCGTCCTTGGCGCCTTGGCGGTTCAAACCCCCCGTCAGGGCTCACTCGCCCTTGCGCGCTCGCCGCAGGGCCCGCCGACGCTCCCGCGCCAGAAACTCCAAACGCGCCTGGTCGGTGAGGGGGGACGGCTCGGCCGAGTCCTCGCTGGTGGGAGTCCGCTCGCGCTGGACCCCGCAGACACTGCAGGCCTCCAGAAGGACCTCCTGAGCCTGCCCCTCGGGGCCTTCGTAGACGCGGCCCACCACGTGGTATCGGTGGCCGTGACGCTCGCACCACAGGGCTCGCAGGCGCTGCAGCATGGTCGTTCTGCCGGCGGTTCGCCTCAGGCGCTCGGGGTCGCCACATTCAGCTCCCGCGCGACCTCCTCGATCTGCCCCCAGGTCTGATCCTCGACGAAGATCCCGGCCTGGCGGCGTTTCGCCTCGGTGATCGCCTCCGGCTCGCCCGGGGCGAGGATCTGATCCACACCGGGCGCCGTCGGGCTTGACTTGAGGTACCGGATCAGGTCGTCCACTTCGTCCCGGAACGTGCCCGGGGCGACGAAGCGGCCGATGTCCACCACGACCATGAAGATGCCGTTCATGACCGGTCCGGGGTTTTCCCGAGAGTACCCGCCCCGGGCCAGGATGCCCGCCAACACCTCGATCATGAGGGCAAGCGAGTAGCCCTTGTGCCCGCCCACCGGGAGGATCGTCCCTGGCGGGCTGCCGTAGATGGCGTTCGGGTCGGTCGTGGGGTTCCCGTCCGCATCCAGGACCCAACCGGAGGGGAGTGGCTCCTTCCGGTTCCGCTTCACCCGAACCTTGCCTTCGGCCGCCATGGTGGTGGCGATGTCGAAGCTGATGGGGACGCCCTCCCCGGTGGGACAGGCGAAGGCGATCGGGTTGGTGCTGAGCCGGGGCGCCCGCCCGCCCCAGGGGGCCATCCGCTGCCCCGCGCCGCCGGCATTCACGGCCAGGATGGCCAGCATGTCTCGCTCCAGCGCCATCTCGGTGTAGTCCGCCAGCCGGCCGATGTGGTTGCTGTTGAAGACCCCGACGGTTGAAACGCCGACCGCCGCCGCCTTTTGCATGGCCACCTCCATGCCGCGCCGGGCGACGATCTGGCCGAAACCCAGCTTCCCGTCCACCAGCGCCGTGGCCGGGCCCTCCTGCACTACCACTGGCTCGGCGGTGGGGTTGGCGTCTCCTTTCTTCCAGGAGGCGATGTACTGGGGGATGCGGATGACCCCGTGGGAGTCATGCCCCCGCAGGTTGGCGCGGACCAACAGCCGGGCCATCCACGCCGCCCCGGCCGGTGGGACCTTGATAGCCTGGAAGATGTCATGCGCGAGCGTCTCGAGCGGTTTGTGGTGCAGAGTTGGCATCTGCGGTCATCTCCTCTTGGATTCGACGTGCAAGATATCTCTCGACTCTCGGCTCTTGGACTCGGCTCACGGCTCTCGGCTCTAGGCTCTGCATTGTGGTTCTTGATCTCGCCTCTCGGCTCGCGGCTCGCGGCTCTCAAAGCAACGGCGTGATCGTCTCGACAGTCTCCTTGGAGGGAATCACGGGGATGAATTCGAACTCGATCAGATCCTGCCAGCGGGCCACCCATTGCTGGAGGAGGCGCGGGTCATCGCACTCCATGAGCTGGAAGCACCGGTCGAAGTTCGCCTCGATCCAGCTTCCCACGTAGGTCAGGCCCTCCGGCGCCATGCGCCCCTTCTCCTGGAAGCGCCGGTAGACCGCCCTGGCATCCCGGTTCTTGAATCGCTCGATCACCATGAAGAGCATGGGCACTCCTTTCGCCCCCAGATCTCTTGATGCCGCTCGCCTCCTGCTTCCCTTCGTCGTGCCTACCCTACCCCACGCCGTTCGAAGGCGCAAGGCCCACCGGAAACATGAAAGGCGCCCCAGACAACAATGCCCCGGGCGCCTCACAGGTCCCAATAACGAATCGCGGCTAGTCTTTCACAGAGACCCCCATGGGCCGGAACTTCTGATACCGCTGCTCCAGCAGTTCGTCCAGGGGAACCCGCCGCCGCCGATCGAAGGACCCCACCAGGATCTCCTTCAATGGGGCGGCCATGTCCGGATGGGCGCAGTGTGTTCAGGTCCCCCGGCCACCGCCGTCGCCCCCCCGGCGCTCCAGGGCATCCAGGATCC
>JACQXP010000239.1 GCA_016208645.1 Candidatus Methylomirabilota bacterium
CCATCGCACCGCCCGGGGCGGGCGAGGTGCGATGGGTGCCCCACCATCATTGGTCATTGGAAATTGGTCATTGGTCATTGGATCTGGAGAACTCACGGGTCCATTCGTGAATAATGCGGGCTAGGCGCTCCCTGCGCCCAGGGGTCACTCGCCAACGGTGATCTGGACCTGGGCCCCGACCTTGACCTTGCCTCCCGGCGGCGGATCCTGCGCCACCACCACGCCCTGGCGCGAGGGGGACGCCTCGAAGCTCACCCGGGCCTCCACCTGCAGCTCCCGCAGGAGGTTGAGGGCCGTGACCATCTCGCGACCGCGGAGATCGGGCATCGTCATCATCTCTTCCCAGGGCCCCAGGCTCTGCAGCAGATTGACGGTGGCGCCGCGGATGGCCGGCGCGCGCGCCGAGGGCTCCTGGGCGATGATCGCCTCGCGCGCGTGGGCGTCCGAGTGAATCCGCGTGATCCGTCCCAGGTTGAGGCCCGTCTCGGCCAGGATCCGCTGGGCCTGGGCCAGCGTGCCGCCCGCCACGTTGGGCACCTCGAGCTGGTCGCTCCCCCGGCTCAGGATCAGGCGCATCTCGCTCCCCAGCTTGGCCCGCGTGCCCCGGCTGGGCCGCTGGGACGTGACGTGGCCCTTGGGGATCTTGGCGCTGAATTCCTCGGCGACGATGCGCGGGGTGAGCCCCGCTTCCTTGAGCAGCTCGCTGGCGGCGACCGAATCCAGGCCCACGACGCGCGGAACCTCGACCCGGTCCTTGTCCATCGCCAACTGCATGGCCACGAAGCCCGAGGCCAGGGCCAGGGCGAACAGGGCCGAGCAGATGGCCGCCGCCTTCGCCAGGCCGGCGATGAACCTGCGCAGTCGCGAGGGCGGGCGGCGCACGGGAGGCATCAGCGTGTACGGCGAAGACATGCGACGAAGAATCCGTCGGTCCCGTGGCGATGGGGCCAGGCGCGCAGGTGCCCATCGCCATCCACGAGACCGCTCATTGGCGGCAGGCCCTGCCAGGAAGTGTCCGCGCGAAACTCCGGGTGCAGGGCGAGAAAGGTGGCGATCACCGCATCCGTCTCCTCCGGCTCCAGGCTGCACGTGCTGTAGACCAGGAGGCCCCCCTCGGCCAGCGCCCCGGCGACTCCCTCCAGCAGTTCCTGCTGGAGCATCGCCGCCCGCGGCAGATCTTCCGGGAGGCGCCGCCACTTGATCTCCGGCCGGCGGCGGATCGTGCCCAGGCCGGTGCAGGGGGCATCCAGAAGCACACGGGAGAACTGGCCGGGCCAGCGCGCCCCGGCCGTCCTGGCATCCGCCAGGTGCGGCCGTACCCGGGTGAGTCCCAGGCGGGACATGGCCGCCTCCAGGCGCCGCACCGCGCGCGGGCCGCTTTTTCCCCGAAGCGTTCTCCGTGTGGGGGGCGGGAGGGGTGACGGACCTGCCGGGCTTTGCGGAGGGCTGGCTGATCCCGATGGACGAGGCGGGCGCCTTCCCGGTGCTGGCCCTGGAACTTTCCCCGGGGCAGCGCGTGCTGGATGCCTGCGCCG
>JACQXP010000240.1 GCA_016208645.1 Candidatus Methylomirabilota bacterium
AGGATACGCGCGGGACGTGGTTCCCCGCGTGGCAGGGCGCCGCCGTCCCGATTCGACCGGGGGCCGGGCCCTCCCAGGCTTCGTCGCGGTGCGCTTCCGTGTCGCCACAGGCCGCACTCCTCTCCGGCTCAGGACCGTCAAGCCGTGTGGGGGATCGCCGGGCTCGGGATGCCGCGCATCGGGAGGGTGAACGTGAAGATGCTCCCACGTCCGATCTCGCTCCGCACCCAGATCCGTCCCCCATGCAGCTCCACGAACTTCTTGGCCAGGGCCAGGCCCAGTCCGGTCCCTTCCGGCTTGCCGGCCTCCCCGGTCGTCTGGGCCTGCTGGAACTCCAGGAAGATCCGCTCATGGTCTTCGGGGGGGATGCCCGGCCCCGTGTCCGCGACGGCGATCTCCAGCCACTCGGCCCCCATCCCCCATCCCCCGTCAACCTTCCCGGCTCGGGACGGGAGACCGACGACGGGAGACCGGACACCTGGCGGGCCGTCACGGTGACCCGCCCGCCGTCGGAGGTGAACTTGATCGCGTTCCCCACCAGGTTCAGCAGGATCTGCTTGACGCGAGCGGCGTCCATGGGAAATGGACCGACCTTGTCGTCGCTCTCGACCTGGAAGGTGATGGCCTTCTTGGCCGCCAGCGGCCGCATCGTGCTCTGGACGGCCTCCAGGACGTCGCCCAGGGCCGCCGGCGCGAGATGCAACTCCATGCGGCCGGCCTCGATCTTGGACAGGTCCAAGACCTCATTGATCAGATTGAGCAGATGCTTCCCGCTGTTCAGGATATCTGTCATGAATTGCGCCCGTTCCTCATCGGTGACCTGGAGCGCGGGATCCAGCAGCACCTCGGAGAAGCCGATGATGGCGTTCATGGGGGTGCGGAGCTCGTGGCTCATGTTGGCCAGGAACTGGGACTTGTGCCGGTTCGCCTCCTCCAGCATCCGGCCCTTCTCGGTCACGTCGCGGTAGAGGCGGGCGTGCTCGATGGCGATGGTGGTCTGGTCCGCGAAGGTCTTGAGGAGAGCGATCTGCTTGTCCGAGAAGGGGCGAACCTCCGTTCGGCGAATCAGGATCACCCCGATGGGAGCGCCCTCCCGCAACAAAGGAGTACTGAGCGTGGTCCGATTGCTGAACTGTCGCGCCAGTTCCCTCCCTTCGGGGAAGTCGGCTGCTTCCATCAGGTCCTCAATATGGACCGTTTGTCTGTCTATAAATGCTCGGCCTCCCAC
>JACQXP010000210.1 GCA_016208645.1 Candidatus Methylomirabilota bacterium
CGGCCGGCTCCCGTAGAAGGCGGTCACGCGATGCAGCCGGCGCAGCACGTGGGCGATGTGGGAGCCGAAGATGCCCTTGTAGGTGTGCAGCTCGTCCAGGACCACGAAGCGGAGCTGTTCCCAGAAGCGCTTCCAGCCGGCGTGGTGGGGGAGCAGGGACAGGTGCAGGATGTCCGGGTTGCTGATCAGGATGTGGGGGACCTGCTCCCGCAGTTGGGCCCGGCGGTGGGCCGGCGTATCGCCGTCCAGGATCTCGGCCCGGATGCCCGACCCCCAGGGGATGAGTTGCTGGAGCGACTTCAACTGGTCCTGCTCCAGCGCCTTGGTGGGAAACAGGAAGAGGGCGCGCGCCTCCGGGTCGGCGAGCAGCGTCTCCAGGACCGGCAACTGGTAGGCCAGGCTCTTGCCGGACGCGGTCCCGGTGACGACCAGGACGTCCCGGCCGGCCCGGGCCCCTGTGAGGGCCTCGACCTGGTGCGTGTACAGCCGGCCGATGCGCTGGGCGGTGAGGGCGTCCTGGACCGCGGGGGGGAGCGGCGGGTCGGGATCGGCGTACCGGGGCTGCCGGGCGGGAACCATCTCGACGTGGACCAGGTGCCCGCGGCGGGCCTGGCGCGGGAGGAGGCTCCGGAGGAAGTCGTCCAGCGCCGCCACGTTCCCCGCGTCGGGCCCTGCCTCAGGGGCGAGGCGCGCCGGTGGGTGCGTCACGCCCGCTCCAGGTGCACCCGCGTCCCGGAGGTCACACTCTTGAAGGCGGTGGCGTCTCCCTGGATCCGGCCGATGATATTCACGGCGCTGGCGGCGCGGGGTCGGTCGTCGGTGCTGGCGGGGGTCCGGCCGAAGAAGATGCAGAAGGCGGTCCCCGGCGGCCAGTAGCCCAGCTCGCCCACGGCCACGATCTCCCGTGCGTCACGCTCCAGCTTGGCCTCCACCGGGATGGAGAAGTAGATCTCCTCGCCCCAGGTGTTGCCGCGGCCCTGGATGGGGAGGGCCTCCCAGATCTGGGTGGCGGTCGGCGAGTCGTTCAGGATCGCCTGGGCACTGACCTTCCCGGCCGTGATCCGGATCTTGCGCTCCGTCGCCATGGATGAGTCCTCCCGGAAAAGTTCCGGACGCAATCTAACGCAATCGCGAGTGGGGGTCAAGCCGGAGCTGTGCGCCGGAGGTGTGCGCCTGAGATGTGCGCCCCGGCGAGGGGCAGGAGTATGCCCGGCGGGGCGTGCGACTTGCAGAAAACCCTCGACGACACCGACGGGCTGTGAGTATACTCTTAGTACTGCGTTTCACAAATACAGTGACACTCATTTCCTCTCCCTCTCCCTGGATGGGAGAGGGCACCCAGGGGGTACCCGGTGAGGATGTCATGAAAGTTTCCGTGCCGAAGGCCCCCCTCACCCTCACCCTCTCCCGCACAGGGGAGAGGGAATCGAGGAGTTTGCGTCGGCACAATACGTCACCGTAATTGCGGCCAGAAGCACTTAGGTACGTCCGGGTCGGTGCTGTTGGGATCCGGGTCGAGGGAACGGCCATGGAAGTCTCGTGGGAAAAGGCCGAGGTGAGCTGTCCGAACTGCCTGGAGATCCTCGTGTTGCGTCCGGGGCTGGAAGAGATCTGGTGCCAGCGATGCGAGGTGGGCTACGACGTGATGGAAAGCCGCAACCCCAAGGACCCGGAGCGGACCGTCCTGGTGCTCTCGAAGAAGCGGGGGACGCCGGGGCGGACATAGGGCCGTTCGCCGCCGCCTCGTTCATGACCCCGGCCCTCCGCCGGGGTTTCGTGTTTTTGGAAGCCAGCGAGGAACCAGAGGACAATACCTATCCGCTGATTTCGCAGATGACGCAGATTCGGGGAGAGCCGAGAGCCGCGAGCCGAGAGCCACGAAAGAAAATCTGTGAAATCTGCGTAATCTGCGGATGCTAAGCGGGGGCCCCCGCTTAG
>JACQXP010000211.1 GCA_016208645.1 Candidatus Methylomirabilota bacterium
AGGCCACGTCGGCGAAACCGCAGGGACCACCGTTTCCCAGGATGCACCGGGCCCGCTCGAAGACCGGCCGCAGCGCGGTGGCAGTCGCGTAGAGAAAGGGCGGCTTCATCAGGTAGGCTTCCAGGAAGGCCCCGTCCAGGGTCGCGGTGGCGGCGGGGCGGAGCGGAACGGGGCGGGCGCCGGGTCGGGGGATCCTGACGGCACCCGCGGCGTCAGCCAGAATGATCTCGCCGGTGAGGTGATCCATCGTCGCCGCGGCCCGGGGTTTCTCATCCTGCCCATAGATGCCAATGGCAGTGAACCAGTGGGCCCGGATGTCACGGCGATAGAGCAGGCTGCCGTCGAAGGGATCCTGGATCACGTACACCGGCTCGGTCCCGGCGGGGGACCGGCCGGCGCGTCCCCCCAGGGTCGTTTCCCCCGCCTCTTCCGAGAGCAAGGTCCCGCGCACGCCGGCGCGCCGGAGGGCGCCGATGATCGCGCGCTCCGCCGCCGTGTCCACGCCGATGACCTCGGGGTCCCAGGAGCGATAGCCTTCCTCCCGGCCGGCCACCGCCCGCTGCCCGGCCCGGGGTGTCAGGCGGCGCTTCCGTCCCTTCGCCGGCTGCTTCGCACGTCGTCTGGTCATTCTCCCTCCTGGGTCATCACTCTTTGCCTTCACGCTCGATTCGCTCGAGCAGGGTCGCGATCTCCGAGACCACGTGGCGTATTGCCCGCTCGCCGAGTTCGCGCGAGACCTTGGAGGTATCGCCCCGCACACCGGTAGGGTACTCCGTCTCGGGATTGGCCAGCACGCGAAACCGGGACAGGCGCGGCCGGGTGACCTTCGGAATCCAATCCATCCGGACCACCTCCTCCGCGACGGCCAGCATCTGGGAGGTCTCGATGGAGCCGGCATGGCCGTCTGTGGAGAGCAGGTCGGCCTCGCGCCGGATGGGATCCAGGAAGTCGTAGGGGCCGATGGTCAGGACGATGAGTCCGGGATCGGCGTTCACCAGCGGCAGGACGGCCTCGCGCATGGCCTCCATCTGGGCGGGCTCGGCGTGGCCGGTGATCAGCGCGAATTTCCGGCCAGCGTGGCGGATGTATTCCGCGATGACCTCCCGCACGACGGCTGCGAGTGTGGCCGGCGTGAGGGAGATCGTCCCCGGGAAGTTCCGCATGGTCCGGCAGACGCCATAGGGCAGCGGCGGCGCCACCAGCCCGTGGATCCGCTCCGCCACGGCCGCGCAGAGGTGCTCGGCGTAGAGCAGGTCGGTCCCGAGGGGCAGGTGGGGCCCGTGCTGTTCCACGGCGCCGAAGGGCAGGAGCAGCCAGCGACCTGCCTGCATGGCGGCCGCAAATTCATCCTTTGTTAGCTCGGCAAGATGGATCCGGTCGTCTTTCGGCATGGGGCTCCTCTAAAAGCGTTCGGGGGTTCGGTGGTTCGACGGTTCGGTCGTTCCAGAACGCCCGAACCCCGCCGATGGCGGGGTCGAACTGCCGAACGTCGTTCAATTTCCAGTAATCGCCCAGCAGCGCACGCGGGGGAACCGGAGGCGAACCGGCGCCCCCTGGCCGAAGCGTCGCTGCGCGTCACTCTGGACGCGGAGGGTCAGGCCCTGGCCGAAGGTCAGCCGATAGTCCAAGGTGTCGCCCAGGTACGTGACCTTCTCCACCCGCGCGTCGAAGACGTTCGCGCCACCGGGATCGTCCGGCCGCAGCAACTCCACTTCGTTGGGCCGCAGGAAAAGCAAGACCCGCTGGCCCGGGCCCGCCTCTGCCAGGACTGGGATCCTCATCTGCAGGCCGCCGACGCTCACGACCATGGTGTCGCCGTCCACGGCCTGCACGTAGCCCTCCAGGAAATTCGACAGGCCGATGAACTCGGCGACGAAGCGGGACTGCGGATGCTCGTAGATCTCCTCCGGCGTGCCCACCTGCTCCAGCCGGCCGCGGTTCATGATGGCCACCCGGTCGGAGAGCGCCAGGGCCTCGGCCTGGTCGTGGGTCACGTACACGGCGGTGATCTCCAGTCGCGTTACCACCTCCTTGATCTCGAAGCGCATCTCCTCGCGCAGCTTGGCGTCCAGGTTGGAGAGGGGCTCATCCAGGAGGAGCACCTTGGGCCGATAGACCAGGGCCCGGGCCAGGCCGACCCGCTGCTGCTGCCCGCCGGAGAGCTGACGCGGGTAGTGGGACTCGTATCCCTCCAGCCGGACCAGCCGCAGGGCCTGGGCCACCCGCTGTGCCCGCTCGGCCTTGGACAGGTTCCGGATCATCAGGGGAAACCCGACGTTGTCCTGGACCGTCATGTGGGGAAAGAGGGCGAAGTTCTGGAAGACCATCCCCAGCTCGCGCTGGTGGGTGGGGACGTCGGTGACGTCCTGGCCGTCAATGAAGATGCGACCCTCGTCGGGGCGGATGTAGCCGGTGAGGCAGCGGAGCGCCGTGGTCTTCCCGCAGCCCGAGGGGCCCAGCAGCGTCATCAGCTCGCCCTTGCGGATCGCCAGGCTGAGATGATCGTTGGCGACAAGGGTGCCGTATCGCTTGCTGACGTCACGGAATTCGATCGTCACGTCGGTCATGCATCACACTCCCTTGAACCCGCCGACCAGCTTCTCCGGCTTGGCCCGCCGCTGGATGACCGCCAGGATGAGCAACGAGGGAACGACCATGAGCATGGCCATGGCGCTGGTGATCTCCCAGTACCCGTCCCCCACCGCCAGGTAGGTGCGCACCGGCAACGTCACGGTGTGGGGCCCGTAGGTCAACAGGGTCAGGGTGAACTCGTTGTAGGAATGGGTGAAGGAGAAGATCATGGAGGCCAGAATGCCGGGCATGATCAGCGGCAGGACCACGTAGAAGAAGCGCTTGATCGTGTTCGCCCCGCAGACGCCGGCCGCCTCCAGCACCCGCTCGTCCAATCCCTCGAAGGTGGCGGACAGGACCAGGATTGCGTAGGGGGCGCAGACCGAGACATGGGCCAGCGCCACGCCCAGGTAGGTATCCACCAGCTCGAGCGTGTAGAAGATCTGTGCCACGCCGAGGGCGTAGGTGATGGGAGGGATCATCCGGGGCAGCAGGATGATGGCCATGAGCACTTCCTTGCCCGGCATCTGCCGTCGGCCGAAGGCCCAGCCGGCAAAGATGCCGATAACAGTGCTGACGGCCACGGCGATGACCCCGATGATCAGGGTGTTCTTCATGACTTCGGGGATGTTGCCCACCTCGACCGCCCAGCGGTACCAGTCCAGGGTCAGTTGCGGCGGCAGCCACAGCCGGCCGAACCACCCCTTGCCTACCGAGCGCAGGGCGATCATCAGGAAGGGGGCCAGGATGAAAAGCGTGAGGCTCAGGAGCAAGGTGTACGCCAGGACCAGCCTGGCGTCCCACATGGCCCGGCCATATGCCCTGGCGAGTCTCATGACGGGCCCCCGGTGCCTCCGGCGCGGCGAACGAAGCGCATGTAGAGGCTCAGGAAGATCACCTGCAAGACCCCCATGACGATGGCGATGGCGCTGGCGGCCGACCAGCGGGCGGGAATGGGCACGGAGATCTGCTTGTAGATCTCCACCGCCAGCGGCCGGTAATTGCCGCCGGCGATCAAGGGAACGCTGAAGGCCCCGAAGGCTGCCATGAAGGTCAGCACCGAGCCGGCCAAAATCCCGGGCGTGATGAGGGGGAGGACGATGTGGCGCAGGACCTGCCAGCGGGTGGCCCCCGAGACCTCTCCGGCCTCTTCGATGCTCCGGTCCAACGACTCCAGGGACGAGAGGGTGGTGATGCAGGTGTAGGGGAAGTACAGCCAGACGTAGAACATGATCAGGCCGTGCATGGTGTAATTCACGGCCACAGGGCGCTGTACGAATGGCACGAACTGGAGGAGAAACAGGTTGAACCAGCCCCGCGTCCCCCAGAAGAGCAAGAGGCCCAGCGCGCCGATCAGGCCGGGCACCACCAGGGGGACCAGGACCATCAGGCGGTAGAAGCGGTGTCCCCGGACCTTCTCCCGCAGGATCAGGGCCAGCGGAACGCTCAGCAGGACCGAGAGGGCTGTCCCCCCCAGGGACAGGATGAACGTCAGAAGGATCACCCACCGGCCGTCGGGATCGGCGAGGAACCGGGTGTAGTTCTCGAGCGTCCAGCCGATCGCCTGTCCCTCCGGCCGGAAGCTGAGGATCACGGTGAGCAGCATGGGATAGAAGAAGAGGCCGAAGAATCCCGCCAGGGCGGGAAGGAGGAGGAACAGGGTGATCAGCCTGGAGGCGTGGGTCCGCCAGAATCTCATCATGTCCGCGGTTCTAGTCCCCATCAATTTTCCCTCTCCCCCGTGCGGGAGAGGGCCAGGGTGAGGGGGTCGAAGCAGGATGTGGAAAGACCCTCACCCCCGCCCTCTCCCACAGGGAGAGGGAGCAGGAGTCTGCCTAAGGGATCAGCTCCTTGGCGTGGCCCTTGATGTAGTCAATCACGTCCTTCCGGATGCGTTCCCGCGGGACCGCAGTCTTGGTCAGGACGTCCAGCTTGGGCACGATTTCCCAGACGATCTGGGGGGCCTGGTCCGTGATCTCGGTCCCGGGATACTGCCACATGGTGGTGAGCAGCCGGATCTGCTGGTCGTCGGACAGGAGATAGTTGACGACCCTGAGGGCCACCGCCTTGTACTCCGGAGGAATGTTGGCGGGAACGGCCAGGTAGCCCGTCCCGATCTCGTCGGCGCCCTCCTCCGGATACACGGCCTTGATGGTGGGCGGCATGGTCCCCTGGCGCGCTGACCACAGCGAGTAGTCCTGGGCGTAGAGGGCGATCCAGGTGTCACCGGAGTTGAAATCCTCGAACAGGTTCGGCGGCTCGGCCGGCAGGGGCAGCTTGGCGTACTTGGTGAAGTCCTTCAGCTTGTTCCAGGCGTCCACGAAGGCGGGATCCTTCTCCAGTTGGGCCATGGGCATGGCCAGCTTCTCCTTCAGGAACGCGTGCAGGAACACAAGGCGCTGCCGCCAGGCGGAGCTGGACTTGGCGTCGGGCCGGACCAGGCCGATGTGCCCCTTGAACTCCGCCCGCCGGTCGTAGAACTCCTTCCAGGACTTGGGCGGGTTCTTGATGTACTGGCTGTTGTAGATCAGGGCGTAGGAGGTGCGCCAGTAGAGCGCCCCTTTGCCCTGCAGGTTCACCCCCTCGTCCGACTTGAGGTAGCGGGGATCAATCCGGGCCAGGTTCGGCACGTTCGTCGCGTTGAGGGTTTCCAGGGGGACGCCCGAGGTCACCCAGGTCGCGATGGACTTGGGGAAGAGAATGTGCACGTCCCCCTGGCCCGGCTTCCAGGCCTTGGCTTTCTGGACCTGTTCCGCGTCGCTGGACACGAGGTACTTCAGGTTCACGCCCAGCGCCTGCCTGACCGCCGGGATCACGTACTTCTGCCAGTAGGCCTGGAAGTTCGCCCCCGACTGGCTGTCGGCGATGACCAACTCGGTCGGGGCCGCTGCTGCGGCCGCGGGTCCGGGCGTGGCCAGGGAGGAAAACACCAGGCTCAAGGTCACGAGCAAGGTCACGGTTATCCAGACACGGCTCTTCATCGCTTGCCCCCTTCCCCGACGGGAAAGCCACAGTTGCCAGAACGGTACACACGCAGCAACTCGTCTCTTCTTCGATCACCTCCTCCGCCCTCGATGGGGACTTTGCCTTCGACATCATGTTCTTATTATCGCCTATCTCCGTGCCGGTCTGCAAATGCGCATGGCACGCTCCGGCTCAGGCCGCGTCGCTGTTGCTCCCCCGGGGCGGTGACTTCAGTCGCACGCGCTTGCCCGTGCGCGCCGCCTGGAGCAGCGCGTCGCAGAGGAGGGCGTTGACGTACCCGTCGTGGAAATCGGCGGCCAGTGGCGCCACCGCCTCCTGTCCGATGATCGCCTTCACCAGGTGGTGGAGCTGGTGGACGAAGGTGTGCTCCCACCCCAGGATGTGCCCCGGGGGCCACCAGGTGCCCCCGTAAGGATGGTCGCCGTCGGTGACCAGGACGGTCTTGAACCCCCGGTCCCGCCGGCCCCGTTCCGCGCGGAACACCTCCAGCTCGTTCAGGCGCTCCAGGTTGAAGCAGAGGCTCCCCTTGGTTCCATTCACCTCGAAGGTCAGATAGTTCTTGCGTCCCGGGCACAGGGTCGAGACCTCCAGGGTGCCCACGGCGCCGCTGGCGAACTCCAGGAGCCCCTCGTACAGGTCCTCGACGTCCACGGGCTTGGTCCGCCGCGACCCCGCCTCGGCGGGGCGGCGGGGGATCACGATCCGGGACAGGCCGGCCACCCCTCGCAATTCCCCCGCCAGGAAGCGCGCCAGGTCCAGGACGTGCGAGGCGATATCCCCCACGGCGCCGCTGCCCGCCCGGCGCTTCTCCTGCCGCCAGGTGTGGGGCGTGGCCGGATCGGCGAGGGTGTCGTCGGTATATCGCGTTCGAAAATGAATGATCTCCCCCAGGTCGCCGGCCCGGATCATCTCCCGCGCCAGCCGCACCGCCGGGACGAACCGATAGTTGAAACTCACCTGGTGCTGAATCCGGTCGCGGCGCACCCCCTCCCACATCCGTCGGGCCTCGCGGGCATCCCGCGCCAGTGGTTTCTCGCACAGCAGGTGCTTGCCCTCCGCGGCGGCCGCCAGGCACGGTTCGGCGTGGGCGTCGTTGGGGGCGCAGTTGATGAAGAGCCCGATGCGCGGGTCATCCACGATGCGGCGCCACTCGGCGGTACCGTACTCGAACCCGTACCGTCGCGCGGCATCCTCCACCCCGCCGAGCGACCGCCCGCCGATCCCCAGGAGGCGGAAGCGGACCGGAGACGGCCAGAAGATGTACGGGAGCTTCTTCAGGGCATTCAGGTGAGCCTTGGCCACGCCGGCATGGCCCAGGACCCCGATGCCCAGCGTGATGGGCGATGTCGTCGCCATCAGGACCTCCCGGACAAAACCGTTCGGCTGTTCGGCAGTTTCCGCCTCTGGCGGATTCGGTAGTTCTCGAACGACCGGGACCCGCGGCACCGCGGTGGATTCCCACCGCAGTGGCGTGGGTGCCCCGAACTCTCGAACGCTTGCTCCTAGCAGCGGACGGTAGCAACTTGCTGATCCATCATGCCAGGGCGCTGACGAGGTGATGATGGATCCGGGCGTTACTGGCCAGGATGGTGGATTGCTCCAGGCTGAAGGGCCTCCCGTTTCCGTCGGAAATGCGACCGCCCGCCTCTGTGACCAGCAGGGTGCCCGCCGCGACATCCCAGGGCCTGGCGCTCTGCTCCCAGTAGCCGTCCAGGCGGCCGGCCGCGACGTAGGCCAGGGAAAAGGCGGCGCCGAAGATCCGGAGGCTCCGGACGCGGAGCGCGAGGCGCGCGATGCCCTCGCGGAGGCGCCGGTCGCGCCAGACCGTGTCGTCGTGCCAGAGCGAGACCACGCAGTCGGCGAGGGTGGCGGTTCGCGAGACGCGGAGCCGGCGGCCGCGGAGCCACGCCCCCCGTCCCCGCTCTGCCACGAAGAGTTCGCCCAGCCTGGGCAGGAGGATCACGCCGGATTCGATCCTCCCCTTCCGCTCCAGCCCGATGGAGACGCCGAAGAAGGGCAGCCCGGCGATGAACCCGATCGTGCCGTCCAGGGGATCCACGATCCAGCGGCCATCCGCGCCGTGGGTGGCCTGGCCCTCTTCGCCCAGGAATCCGATGGCAGGGAACCGGCGGCGGAGCGCCTGGCGGATGCACCGCTCCGCCGCGAGATCGGCCGCCGTCACCGGGTCCTTGGTCCCCTTGAGCCGGACGCCTCGCACGCGGCCGAAGTGGCGCAGCAGGATCCGGCCCGCGGCCTCGGCTGCCTGGATGGCGGCACACGTTTCCGGAGAAAATCGTTCGAGTGTTCGGCTGTTCGAGTGTTCGGTGGTTCGGGACCGACCGAACGACCGAACCATCGGGACCCACGGCGCCGCGGTCCGCTCCCAAGCGGACCGCCGTGGCGTGGGTGCCCCGAACGCCTTTTCCCGCTCGGTGGCGACTCTCTGACCCATCATACCAGCGGCCGCTTGATGGCCTTGAAGATCTGGTGGAGGAGGGCGACGTCTCCTCTCGCCTCCTCCGGCGTCGTGATGGGCGTCTTGCCCTGTTGCACGCACTCGGCGAAGTGGAGCAGCTCCTCCTTGAAGGCCTCCTTCATCGAGGCGATGACTTGCTTCTCGAAGGGCTTCCCGTCCTCCATCCCCTCCACGAGGACGGGCGTGGGCATGTTGCGGAAGAAGGGGGACGGGAAGACCAGGCGGACGCGATCCGCCTTGGCATAGTAGGCCACCGTCTCCTCGTAGTGGGCCAGGTCGGGCAGGTACTGGAGGCTGATGATGGCGCGGACGTCCGAGGCGTACCGCAGGCAGGTCAGCATGCCCTCGCCGCCGGCCCAGACGTCGGTGAACAGGACCTCGGCGGGGTCGCCCGACAGGCCCCGCAGGACGTTGACGTCGTGGACCAGGGTGGACAGGAGATTCTCCGCGAACACCCGCCGCTCCAGCGGCGTGAATTCGCCGATCACCTCGCGGATCAAAGCGTCCTGCTCCGCGCGGAGGCGCGCCCGGGCATCGGCCGGGACGTCGGGGAACCGGCGGATATCATGGTGTCCGGCCTGGTTCGCCTCGGAGGGATGCAGGACGGTGATGTGGATCGCCTGGAGGTTTTTCAGGTTCCGGATGAGCGGCTGGGCGTAGCGGAAGCCGGGATCGTACCGCTTCATGTAGGTGACCATGCAGACCGTGCCGGCTTTCTTGTGCGCGGCCAGGATCTCGTCCGCCTCACGCATGGTGTAGCACATCGGCTTCTCGGTGACGACGTGCCTTCCCGCCTTGAGGGCGTCCACGATGACCTTGCCGTGAGAATCGGCGCTCAGGACCGCCACGGCGTCCAAGGGTTCCTTCAGCAGGTCCCGGTAGTCGGTGAACCGCTTGCTCACGCCGTAGTAGTCGCCCACGTACTTCAGGGTCCCGGGCGACACGTCGCACAGCGCCACGACCTCGAACAGCTCGTGCAGTTCCTTCAGGTGGGGCAGGTGCATCATCTGGCCGATCAGTCCGCAGCCGATGACTCCGACTCGCATGCGGCTCATGGTTTGCTCCTTGTGTTGCGGTGCTGCCGTGTTGCCGTGCTGCGGTTGTCGAACAGCAGCACAGCAGCACATCCGCACTGCAGCACGATGGTTAGTTCGCGGCGGCCTCCACGCCAACCGGGCGGCGGCGGCCCAGCCAATGGGCGGGCAGGATGCACGCGGCCAGGACCAGAATGAGCAACGTGGACAGGGCGGCGCCGCGTCCGATGGTGCCGTACTCCGCCCACGAGAGGATCAGGACCGTCACCAGGTCGTGGCCCGGCGACACCAGGAAGATGACCTGGCTCACGGCCGTCATGGCCCGGACGAAGCTGTAGATCAGGCCGGTGAGGATGGCCGACCGGATGAGCGGGACGACCACCCGCCGGAGTGTCGTCGCCGTCCCGGCCTTGAGCGTGGCCGAGGCCTCCTCCAGGCTGGGATCGAGCTGGGTGAGGGCGGCGATCCCGCTCCGGATGCCCACGGGCATCCCGCGGAAGATGAACGCCAGCACGATGATGGCCGCCGTCCCCGTGAGGTGCAGGGCCCCGGTGTTGAAGGCCAGGATGTAGCCGATGCCCATGACGGTGCCAGGGATGGCATAGGAGAGCATGGCCGAGAACTCCAGCGCCGTCCGGCCCACGAAGCGGTGCCGCAGGGTCAGATAGGCGATGAGGAACCCCAGGCCCGCCGAGGGGAAGGCGGCCAGGACCGACAGGCGCATGGTGTCCAGGAGGACGGGGAGGCCGTGGCTCAGGAGGTCCCGGTAGTTCTTGAGGGTGAACGTGTGATCAATGCCCCAGAGCTTCACGAAGCTGCCAAAGAAGATGGACCCGTACAGGAGGGCGGCCACGCCTGCGAAGGCCAGGAAGACCCCGGTCAGGGCGAGGTCGGCACCCAGGGGCAACGGGATGGGGCGACCCCCCGAGGGTTTTCCGGTCACGGTGACGTATGAGCGGCGACCCAGCCAGTACCGCTGGAAGAAGAAGATGGTCAGGGTGATCATCAGCAGGATGAGACCGTAGGTCGCCGCCTCGTGCTGATCGAAGCGGCCCTCGATCGCATAGAAGATCTCGGTCGGGAGGAACGGCACCCCGCCTCCCAGGAGCAGGGGATTCCCGAAGTCCGCCAGGCTCTCGATCATCACGAGCAGGATGGCGTTGGCCAGTCCGGGCCGCATCAGGGGCCAGAGGATCGTCCGGAAGAGGGTCCACCGGTCCGCCCGCAGGGTCTGGGCCGCCTCCTCCAGCGAGATATCCATGGCGTGGATCACGCCCACCAGGACCAGGTAGGCGATGGGAGTAAAGGCCAGGACCTGCGCCACACCCACCCCCAGGGGACCGAAGAAAGCGTTCGTGGAGAGTCCCAGGAGGGTGTGGGTGATGAACCCGCGCCGGCCGAACATGTAGATCATGGCCAGGCCCAGGACGAAGGCCGGCGTGATGATCGGCAGGATGGACAGCGGCCCCAGGAGACATCGCGTCCACAGCCGGCTGCGCGATTCCAGGAGAGCGAAGGCGAAGCCCAGGCTTGTGGAGATCAGGCTGACGATGACGGCCAGGAACAGGCTGTTTCTGAGCGCCCCCATGCCGAGGATCAGCATGGTCAGGAGGCCAGCGCCCACCCCGATGCTGCCTCCCCAGACGAGGCTGGCGCGGGTCCGCCGCGTGACTCCCCAGCCGGTGAGGACTGCGATGAGCCCGGTGGCAACGCCAACCCCGATCCCCCACCTGATCGGATCCACGGGCAACTCCGGGTGGCGCAGGAGCAGGAAGATCGGCGACCGCAGGTATCGGAGGAGACCCGAGGTGGTGAGGCTCCCCTGGATCACGACGCTGGCCTGTAGCATGACCCCCAGGGGGAACAGGATGAAGATCGCCACCAGGCCGGCCGCCCACAAGATGCCCGCCCCGACGAAGGCTCCGCCGCGGAGGTAGCCCGCCTGGGCCAACCCGATCCCGGCCAGCGTCAGGAGGCCGAACAGGCTGATCAGGGCCCCCAGGCCAAAGGCGTGGCCCGTCGTGAACAACTGGATGAGCCCGGCGAGGAGTCCCAGGCTGGACAGGGAGAGCAGCAGGCGACCCGCCTGCTGGCTCCCGCCACCGACGAGCGCCAGGAGGATGGCCAGGGACGCGGCGCCGCCCACCATGGCCAGGGACCAGTGGCTGGACACCTGGCCCAGCGCGGTCCTGGACCACGACAGCACCAGGAAGGCCTTGCCGACGCGTTCCCACGGAAGGGCGGCGAAGGCCCCCAGGGTCAGCAGGCTCCAGACGAGCGTCTCGCGGCGATATGCGGTCATAAGGAGAGCCAACCGCAGACGCCAAGGTCGCCAGGATGGAAGGAATTCCAGGGCGGCATCCAGGAACCTTGGCGTTCGTGGCGCCTTGGCGGTTCGATTTCGTCCGGGCTTGCCTACTTGGGAAGCGGGAACACCTGCTCGGTCCACTTCTTGATCAGGCCGTCGCGGACAGCGGGCGTCCCGTATTTGCCGAAATCGTAGGCAATGACCTTGGCGTCTTCGAACCGCGGGACGTCCGGGTCAATGGCCGATCGGCTGTGGGACGGGATGCTGACCTCGCCGTTCTGGGGGCCGAGTTTCTGGTTCTCCGGCTCCAGGGCCCAGTCAATGAGTTTCAGCCCGTTCGCCCGATTCGGGCCGCCCTTCACCAGGTTGAGCCCTCCGATCTCGTAGCCGGTGCCGTCTTTGGGCGCCACGAAACGGATCGGAAAGCCTTTGCGCCCCCGCTCGACCACGTCGTTGGCGAAGGAGACGCCGATGGCCGCCTCGCCGCGTCCCGCCAGCAGGCTGGGATCACCGCCACTCCGCGTGTACTGGCCGACGTTCCTGTGAATGGCCTTGATCAGCTCGAACCCCGGGTCCTCGCCGTAGATCTGGATGATGGTGGTCATCATCACGTAGCCGGTGCCCGAGGTGTTGGGGTTGGGCATGGCGATGAGGCCCTTGTACTTCGGGTCACCCAGCTCCTTCCAGGTCGTGGGGACCGGCAGGTTCTTCTCCTTCAGGATCTTCTCGTTCACGCCGAAGCCGTGCAGGCCGGTGTAGAGCGGGATGTAGTGACCGTCCACGGCCCTGGTGAGCTGCGGTCGCAGGTCGCCCCACGCCTTGGGTCGGAAGAACTCGGCCAGGCCCTCGGCCTCGGCCACCCACTGGGAGTCGCCGCTGCCGCCGAACCAGACGTCGAAGGCCGGGTTGGCCTTCTCGGCTCGAAGCCGGGCCAGGGCCGCGCCCGAACTGAGCCGCACGAATTCCGTCTGGATCCCGGTGCCCTTGCTGAACTCCCGCTTCACCGCCTCGCACCAGGCAGGGTCGGGACTGCACAGGATGGTGACCTTGTTCTCGCCGGCAAAGGCGGGCATCACCAACAGGACAGCCAGCGCGGCTGCCAGCAGAACCAATGCACTCGTTTTTCTCATGACGTACCCTCCCTCCTCTTGTCCTGCGGTGTGGAAGTGCTGCAGTGCCGTGGTGCCGGAACAGCAGCACAGCAGGACTTCAGCACGGCAGCACGGTTTCAGGTCAGCCCACCACCTGGTCCAGATTCGCGAACACCCGCTGGATCGCCTCCACGTAATACCGCATCAGCCCCATCGGCTGCGGGAACAGGGGATAGGAATGGGACCCGATGACGATCGAGTCGGCCAGCAGCCGGACCGTCTCGGGGTATTCGGCCAAGTCATACTTCACCTCTTCGCCCAGGGGACACATCCAGGGACAGGACAGGCCATAGCCAGTCCGTTCCTGGAACAGGGTCTGGCCCGGGACGGGGACGGTCTGCCACAGGCTCACCTCGACCCCTTCGGCCTTCAACGCCGCCAGCACCTTGAGCCGGAACGCTTTCGGCGGCAGATCCACGCCGGCGGCCCGGGGGTCCAGGCGGATGCGGTACTGGTAGTAGCTGGACGTGGAGTCGGGCGGGACGAAGGGCGGGGTGATGCCCGGGATCTTGCCCAGATGCTCGGTAAGGTAGGCGGCGTTTCTCCGCGTGTTGGCCAGCCAGTGATCCAGGCGGCGCAACTGGCTGCGGCACAGGGCCGCGGTCAGGTCGTTGGTTCGGTACATCCACCCCATCATGAGCGCGTTGTACTCGCGGACCCCGTCCAGAGGGCGGGCGGGATCGAAGGCCCTCCGGTCGCTTTCCTGGATGTCCTCGCCGAACATCCGGAACCGGTTGGCGCGTTCCCGCAGGTCGGGGCGGTTGGTCACGAACATCCCGCCCTCGCCCGCGGGCAGGTTC
>JACQXP010000212.1 GCA_016208645.1 Candidatus Methylomirabilota bacterium
TCATCCGCCTCCAGTTGATTCTCGATCATGACATGGGCCGTGATGTGCAGGTAGGGATTCACGCCCTCGACTTCATACGGGACCGGCCCCACGACGTCACTGAACTCCCATGCGTTGTGATACTCGGGATGCGCCTGCATGGCGTCTGCGAAGCGTTTTTCCTCGGGAGTGAGGGCTCGCCCTTGCTTCACCGCCTCCCAGATCCGATGAAAGTTCTCCCGGCTGGCTTGTCGGAGCTGATCGAAGTGACCCACAAGGCCCCTCCTTTCCCTTTCCTGCTAGGAAGCAGGGAGGCCTGCTCCGGGAGGCTTCAGTCGCCCTCGAACCGCAACTCCCGCGTCATCAGTTCTACGACGGCCTCGCGGGGATCCTGGCCCTCGAACAGCACCCGGTGCACGGCGCGGCAGATGGGCATCTCCACCCCGTGGCGCTCCGCCAGGGCCACGGTGGAGCGGCAGGTATTCACCCCTTCCGCCACCGCCTGGGTGCTGGCCAGGTGGTCTGCCAGCCGCGTTCCCCTGGCCAGGGCCAGCCCCACGCTGCGATTGCGCGAGAGATCGCTGGTGCAGGTGAGGAGCAGGTCGCCCATCCCGGCCAGGCCGGCGAAGGTGCCCGCCCGCGCCCCCATGGCCACGCCCAGCCTGGTGATCTCGGCCAGGCCCCGGGTGAGCAGGGCCGCCCGCGCGTTGGGCCCGAGGGCCAGGCCGTCCACCACGCCCGCAGCGATCGCGATGACGTTCTTCACCGCACCGGCCAGCTCCACCCCCAGGGGGTCGGTGCCCGCATAGACCCGGAGGGTGTTTCCGCTCAGCGCCTGCTGGACGGCGCGAGCCACCTCGCCATCCTCGGCCGCGGCGACGATGGCGGTCGGGCGCCCGGCAATGACCTCGCGGGCAAAGCTGGGGCCCGACAGCACGGCGAGCCGGGGATGATGGGCGGGCGGCAGCACCTCTTGCATGATCCGGGACATGGTGCGGAGGCCCTGGACCTCGATCCCCTTCGTCGCGCTCACCACCAGGGACCCCGGCTCGAGGTGAGGACGGGCCTGGACCAGGACGGCTCGAAACGCGTGGGACGGCACGACGAAGATGACCAGCCGCTGCCCGGCGAGCGCGGTTGCGAGAGCAGGCGTGGGGTGGACGGCCGGGGGAATCCGGACACCGGGGAGATACGGGGCATTTTCCCGAATCCGCTCCATCTCTGCGGCCAGGGGCGCCTCGAAGACCCAGAGGCGGACGCGCGCATATCGCTCCGCCAGGACCACGGCCAGGGCGGTCCCCCAGGCACCCGCCCCGATCACCGCTACCGATTCCAGGGGTGCGTCGTGATCGGCCGTCATCCGTCCCGCGCCCCCTCGTCCCCGTTGCCGGGAGAACCCTTGCGATATTCCTCCAGGTCGATGGCCAGCCCGAGGAGCTCCGGGTCGCTCACGTCCAGCCCGTACGTCTCCAGGACAGTCAGGATCAGGGCCTTCGCCAGATCGCCCACTGCGGGATCGCGCAGGAGCGCGATCAGCGGCTCCACGGGGCGGGGATCGCCCCAGGCCTTCAGGGCCTGCGTCGCCACGGCGAGGAGCGTCTCGTCCTCCGATCGCCGCCTCACCGGCGGCCAGGAGTTGGCGAACCTCCGCATCCACCTCGGCGTCGGTCAGGTCCTGGCCCCGTAGCTCTTCCAGCCGCTCGCGGGCCTGCCGTGCTGCATGCCCCTGCTCGGAACCGGCCATGGCCACCTCACGCCGATTTCGGATTGCGGATTGGCCATTGTCGTGTCCGCCTCCGGCGGACCAGGCTAGACCTCTCACCCGCCTCCGTCGAATCCGATGATGACTTTGCCACCCTCCACGATGACCGGGACGGTGCGCTCGCCCTTGGAGAGCTGAAGCATCTGCTTCATCCCCGCCGCGTCCTGGGTCACGTTGATGTACCGAAAGGAAACCTTTCGCTTGCCGTACTCCTCCCGGGCGGCAGAGGTATAGGGTCAGGTATCCTTGCCGAAGATCAGCACCGTCTCAGCCATCCGTCCGCTCTCCTTCCCTTGACTCGTCCGTCAGACGTCTACGACGATCTGCGCCTCCCAGCCTCCCGCCGTGGGTGATATCTGGAGCAGGTGATAGGTGGCTGCCTTCACGTGCCCCACCAGGGCGTGACGCGCTCGGTCCACCCGCTCCCCCCACACCTCGGCCTCCAGCGTCGTGTCCGTAAGCTCTTTGATCGCAAACTCGGCGGCCACGAACTCTTCTGCCTCGTAGAGGTACAGGAGTTCGTTGAGCCACGCGACCAGCAGGGTTTCGCGATCACCCGCCTCGGCCCTCACCGGAAGCATCTCCTGAAGGCGCGCCGTCCCCGGCTCCACCATCAGGCTCCACATCCCTCGGGCCGCGTTGACGAACACCTCGGGCAGGTCCCGCCCCCAGGCCCGGATCCCCTTGTCCGCGGTGACCGCGAAGATCTCGAACCCGGTCTCGTCACGCATGGCCACGCAGGCACTATACCATGGCTCGCACCGGTCGGGAAGCGCCTGCCGGATTCAACCCGAACAGTGCAGTTCGACCGCAAAGCACCTGCCCGCTGCTCCGCTCTGCCTGCCCGCGCTGACTTGGCAGGCGGGGCAGGCGGGCGCGAAGCACGCAAAGGAACCCCCGTATTCAAAAATTTTCGGGTTCAATGGCACACGGACGACGCCAGCCAACTGGTCACTGGTCACCAATTGGTCATTGGCCATTGGTCAGTGGTCATTCATACCGCAGGGCTTCGATGGGATCCAGGAAGGCGGCCTTGTGGGCGGGATAGTAGCCGAAGAAGATTCCGATGAGTGCCGAAGAGCCGAAGGCGACCGCGATGGTCCCCGGGGTGATCAGCGTGGACCAGCGGGCCAGCATGGCGATGAGGGTCGAGCCGCCCACGCCCAGGAGGATCCCCAGGATCCCGCCGATGAGGGCCAGCGTCACCGCCTCGATCAGGAACTGGCCGAGGATGTCCCGGCTGCGGGCCCCCACCGCCATCCGGAGGCCGATCTCCCGCGTCCGCTCCGTCACCGACACCAGCATGATATTCATGATCCCGATGCCGCCGACCAGGAGGGAGACTGATGCAATCGCGCCCAGGAGCAACGTCATGGTCCGGCTGCTCTCCTCCTGGGCGGCGAAGGTCTCGGCCAGGTTCCGGACCTGGAAGTCGTTCTCCTGGTCCGGCTGGATCCGATGGCGCTGCCGCAGGAGGGCGGTCACCTGATCCTGGACCTCCTGCATGAACTCCGGGGAGGTCACCTTGATGTGAATCACGCCGACAAAGCGCGCGTTGGCCTGGCTCACCCCCAGGACGCGCTTCTTGGCGGTGCTGAGGGGGATGACGACGAGATCGTCCTGGTCCTGTCCCCAACTGGACTGGCCCTTCCGCGCGAGAATGCCGACGACCGTGAAGGGGACCTTCTTGACGCGGATGATCTGGCCGATGGGGTCCCCGTCGCCGAACAGGTTCTCCCTCACCGTCTGCCCGAGGATCACCACCTTGGTCGCGCCGTCCATGTCCTCTGGGGTGAAGAACCTGCCATCCGCCAGCTCCCAATCCCGGGCCTCCAGGAAATCCGGCGTGGTGCCCTGGACGATCGTGGACCAGTTCTGGTTCCCGAAGACCACCTGGGCGGTCCCCCGCATGGACCCGCCCGCGGTCTGGACGCCGGGCACCTCCAGGGCGATGGCCCTGGCGTCCTCCTCCGTCAGGGTGAGCGTGGACCCGTGCCCCATGCGCAGCCCCCCGCTGGTGGCGCTGCCCGGCAGGACGATGATCAGGTTGGACCCGATGCTGGCGATCTGCTCCGAGATGCGGTTGGCCGCCCCGCTCCCCACCGCCACCATGGCGATGACCGCCCCCACGCCGATGATGATCCCCAGCATCGTCAGGACGGATCGCAGCTTGTTGACCCGCAAGGCCCGCAGGGCGATCCTGACGCTGGCAAAGAGGTACATACACTTCCCTTCTGGACGGGCCGCGGGGCCCGGACGACCGACCCCGGGCCGGACCCGCGGCAGATTTCGCAGCGGTCAGGCCAGGGCCGCCATCTCGCTCATCGCGTTCCGCGGCGTCCCCACCCGTTCGTCCTTCAGGATGCGGCCGTCCCGGAACAGGATCGTCCGGGAAGTGTAGGCCGCGATGTCCGCTTCATGAGTTACGAGGACCACGGTGATGCCGTTTTCCCGATTGAGCCGCTGGAAGATCGCCAGGATCTCCACGCTGGTTCGCGAATCCAGATTCCCCGTCGGCTCGTCGGCCAGCAGGATCGCGGGATCGTTGATCAGGGCGCGGGCGATGGCTACCCGCTGCTGCTGCCCGCCCGAGAGCTGGTTCGGATGGTGGTGCTCCCTCCCCTGGAGACCCACCTGTTGCAGCCGCGCCTGGGCCCGTGCGTGCCGTTCCCGGGCCGAGGCGCCGTTGTACAGGAGGGGTAACTCGACGTTCTCCTGCGCGGTGGTCCGCGGCAGCAGATTGAACGTCTGGAAGACGAAGCCGAGCTTCCGGTTGCGGATCCGGGCGAGTTGATCCCGGTTCATCTCGCCGACGTTCTGCCCGTCCAGGCGGTAGATCCCGGAGGTCGGCCTGTCCAGGCAGCCCAGGATGTTCATGAAGGTGGACTTGCCCGAGCCCGAGGGGCCCATGATGGCCACGAACTCCCCGGCCGAGAGAGACACGTTCACACCCCGAAGGGCCTCCACGGCCACCTCGCCCATCTGGTAGATCTTCGTGAGGCCGTCTACTTCAATCAGCGCCATGGTGAATTCCGAATTTGGAACCGCAAATGAACGCCAATGAACACAAATCTTTTTTCCGATCCCCCCATGAGGTCATTTGCGTTCATTTGCGTTCATCTGCGGTTGCATTGCTTTTCCTAGAGCCGGAGGCGCGGGCCGCCGGGCGCGCCGGAGCCACCTCGCTGAGATTGCAGGCCCACGATGACTGTCTCACCCTCTCGCAGGCCTTCCAGGATCTCGGTTCGCTGGCCATCGCTGAGGCCGGTGCGGATCATGCGCTCCACCGGTTTCCCCTCCTGGAGAACCCAGATTCGCTGACGTCCGCCGTCAGTGGCACCCCTCGCACCCGGTTCCTGGCCGCCCCCGGAACCCATCCCCGGCCGGCCCCCCGGGCGCGCATCCGCCATGGCCTGCGGCCCGCGCTGTCCCGCAGACCCGCCGCCCCGCGCCCCGGCAGGGCTCCCCCCGGTCGAACTCTCCAGGCGAACCCGGAAGGCCGCGTTGGGCACCAGCAGCGCATTCTCGCGCCGGGCCACCAGGATCTTCACGTTGGCGGTCATCCCGGGCTTCAGCTTCAGGTCGGGATTGGGCACCGCCACCACCGTGTTGTACGTCACCACGTTCTGGATGACCTGCGGGGCCTGGCGGATCTGGACCACCCGGCCGCGGAAGACCTGGCCGGGGTACGAGTCCACGCTGAACGTCGCTTCCTGATCCAGCGCCACGCGCCCGATGTCCGCCTCGTCCACGTTGGTGTCCACCTGCATCTTGGTCAGGTCCTGGGCGATGAGGAACAGCGTCGGCGCCTGGAGCGACGCGGCCACGGTCTGCCCGACGTCCACGTTTCGCGAGACGACGACGCCGTCCACGGGGGCGCGGATGAAGGTATGGTCCAAATCCACCTGCGCCTGGTCGAGGGCGGCCTGCTTCTGTCTCACCTGGGCCTCGGCCGCGGTGAATAGCGCCTGCGCCACTTCCAGCGCCGCCTCCGACGCCTTCAGGCTGGCCCGCGCCGCATCCAACTGGGCCACGGCCGAGTCAAAGGCGGCCTGGGCCGAGTCCCGCTCCTCCTGGGAGATACCGCCCTCGCGGAAGAGGCGCACCCGGGAATCGAACTTGATCCGGGCGTCGCGGACGGCCACCTCTTGCCGGACGACGTTGGCCCGGGCATTCGCCACGTCCGCCTGGGCCCGCGCCACGGCCGCCCGCTGGTTCAGGACGGCCGCCCGGAAGCTTTCCAGGTCTGCCTTGGCCTGGTTCACCTTGGCCTCGAAGATGTCCGGGTCGATCCGCGCGATCAGCATGCCCTTCTTGACGGGGGAGTTGAAGTCCACCA